>NZ_CAKKMM010000001.1:0-57534 GCF_918698205.1 Microbacterium sp. Bi128
GAGCCGTGGGCAACGGCGCCGGGAAACGAGCTTGCAGCCCGGCCGGGCACCGAGGTCGCCTCCCGATCGCATGGCGAGTTGACGCCTACCGGCTCTCCCTGGGTCGTCCACCGCGACCTGCAGCTCGACCCCGACAGCCGCATCGTGCTGATCGAGGGCATCGAACTCGACCTCACCCGCACGGAGTTCGACCTCCTCGCGACGCTCATGGAATCCAAGCGGCGCGTGCGCAGCAAAGCGGACCTGACGCTCGTGCTGCGCGGTGAGTCGTACGTCACGAGCTATTTCGTGGGCGAGGCCGACAAACGCGCGATCGAGGCTCACATGACCAACCTCCGCCGCAAGCTCGGCGACAACCCCGCCAACCCTCGGTACATCGAGACGGTGCGCGGGGTCGGCTACCGCCTCACCTCGGAGCTCATGGCCGCGCCCTGACGCGCCGACCCCCGACGTCACGGATGCCTCGACCCTCCCCAGGGCCGAGGCATCCGTTCTTCTGATGCGTTCGGGTCGCGATCAGACCTTGTATCCGTGGTGGCGACGGACGAGCTTGGAGAACATGAGGAGGGTCTGCAGGACGGTGACGACACCGACGATGGGCCACCCGATCCAGAGGATCGAGGACTGCACCATCGGCCCGACCAGCACCCAGATGACGGCGAGGGCGATCGCCACCGCGATGAGCACCACCATCGGCGCCCAGTGACCGAGCCCGCCACCGCGCTCGGCCTTGGCCTGCATCGCCCAGTTGTCGACCTTCTTGCGGGAGAGGAAGCGGGTCCAGGAGCGGACGAAGTGGCTGATGCGGATCCACATGAAGATCTCGGCAGGGAAGAAGAGCACGGCGAACAGCACATCGGTGCGGTCGCAGGAGGCCATCGTCCGCGCGATACGCAGGTTCAGAAGCATGGCGACCGCCGGCGGGATGAGCCATAGCGGCGAGAACACGAACGCACTGATCGAAAGCGATCCCGCCAACAGGGTCAAGAACGCCACTCGCACGAAGAGGTTGGTGAGCATGCCGAAGTTCTCGAACCAGCGCAGTCGCAGGTTGGGATGGAACGGCTGACCCTTGGTGTCGCCGCGCTGTCCGGGCCACATCAGCTCGATCGCGCCGTACGTCCACTTGACCTGCTGGGCGTCGTACCCCGACAGAGTCGTCATGCCCCCGACGTTGGCACGGGCGTACGGGCTGATCTTGGTGAGGTACCCGGCGCTCTTGATCTGCAGGGAGAGGAGCGAGTCCTCCACCTCGGAGTCCTTCACCCACGGCGTGATCTGGTGGTTCTGCTTCATCGCCTCGCGCAGCGCGTTCGTCGAGAAGATCGAGAACTGCCCGCCGAGAACGGCCATGTTGCGGCCGCGCAACAGGTTCTGCAGGTTGAACGCGGCGAACTGGGTTCGCTGTCCGGCGGTGAGGAAGCGCGCGACAAGACCCTTGATGGGCTTGTCGTCGATCGTGTAGATCGCTGAGATCCCGCCGATGCGCGAGTCCGACACGGCCTCGGTCTCGAGGTACTCCACGGCCCTGCTGTCGGCGATCGTGTCCCCGTCGACGCCGAGCAGGTAGTCGTAGCCCTCGACGAGCGAGTAGCCGTAGTTGAGGGCGCCGACCTTCTTGTCCGGGTTCTTGCCGATGTCGTGGACGAACACCTCGGTGAACTGCTCGCCGAGGTCGGTGGTGATCTCGTGCGGTCCGCTGTACTCCGAGGCGATCTTCACCGTGGCGTCCGAGGTGTTGTTGACCACGACATGGATGACGTCGGGGACGCGCGTCTGCCCGAGCAGGGCCTCGATCACCTGAGAGATCGACTCCTCCTCGTTGTACGCCGGGATGATGCACCCGATCGTCGAACGGTGGACGGTGGCGTGCTCCAGGACCGAGGCGAAGTCGTCGGCGAAGCCGTGCTCCTCGACGACGTAGCCCGCACCGGCCATGGGGTGGGTCAACGCTCGCGTCTGGGGAGCGTAGCTACGCGCGTCGGTCATGGTGGTGTCTTCCTGTCGGAGGGTGGCGGTTCAGCCGTGTCTCACTCTGGTAGGTTCGCCGCAAGGCCAACGCCGCACATGACCACCGTCCCCGCAAGGTTTCCGCAAGATTCCCCCGGGGCCCCGGCACAGGAAGAGCTTCGACGATGGTCGTCCTCGACCTCCTCGCCGCCATCGCCGCGGCCGCCGTCGCGGGGGCGGCATTGTTCCTGGCCCACGGCCGGCACGGAGACGACCGCGGAGGTCCGCGCGCAGAGCTGGTGCGCTACATGGGCGTGGCAGCCCTCGCGGCCCTCGCGTGCGCTCTCGCGAACGTCGTCGAGATCGCCGGCGGTGGGACCTTCGCCGCTGCCGTGGGCAACGCCACCAACGTCGTGGCGGTGGGCCTGGCGTGGAGCGGCGCCCGGCGGCTGAACGCCCGCCGCGCGATCGGGGCTGCCACGACGGCGGCCGGCGGCATCCTGATGCTGGGTCTCACGTTCGTCATGCCCCTCGACGACGCGACGCTGGTCAAGACCGGCGCCATCGCAGTCCTCAGCGCGCTGGCCGCCGCCGAGTTCAGCCGGCGACCTCTGGGCGAGCTCGCCGGGTCGCGGGTGCTCGTGGTCACCCTCGTCGCCTTCGGCTCCTACAACCTCTACCGACTCGTCGTGGCCTCCCTCACGGGGATGCCGTCGGCGCTGTGGCAGCACACCGCCTCCGCGCAGGTGACGACGGTCCTGAGCGCACTGGCCATCGTCGGCATGGGGTACGGGTCGGTACGGCTGGGGCGCGAACTCGACGACGACCCGGCCCCCGGTACCCGCGCACACGACCGCGGGGCGCTCCGCGCCGCCGCGGGCGACCTGCTCCTCTCCGGGGACCGCATCGGCGTCATGATCGTGCGCATCCCCGAGATCGACCTCATCCGCGCCGCGCACAGCTCCGAGCGCGCGGAAGAGATCATCCTGGTGCTCGTGGATGCGGCGAAGGAGACGATGCCCGGGTCCTCCCCCGGCGTCCCCGCCCGCGACACCGTCTTCATCGTGCACCCGAAGTCGGCGCCCCGGCCCGGGGCCGAGGACGATCTGCGGCGCGCATTCGCCGGCCACATGCCGCTGATCGACTACTCCGACGTCCCGGATCTGTCGTTCGAGCACCACGCGGTGAGCGACCTGCACGACCTGTCGCTGCTCATGGAGAGCCGGCGGCTGCGCCCGGGCTCGGGGGCGCTACCGCGCCCGTGAGACGGGTCCGCGGCGTTCAGCCCTGGTTGCCGCTCTGACCCCACCCCGGGGCACGACCGGTACTCGTGCCCGAGCCGGCCGGCGCGGGCGAGTCCGACGAGGCATCGCCGTCGAAGATCGCAACGGGGAGGTACTGGTAGACCGTCTGCTGCGTGAAAGAGGTGTCGGAGTTCGCCGTTCCCTCCACCGCGATGTTCAGCGCGAACTCGAGCGTGATCCCGTACGTGTCGGCGGGGAGCTGACGGATAGAGGTCGTCGGCACCAGGAGACCGCCCTGGAAGCTGTTCAGGAGCAGACCGCGATCGGAGCGGAGCGTGTCCGAGGGCACGAGCGTGCGCGGGTCGGCGCTGAACTGGAAGGGATTCGACACCTGGCCGCCGGCCTGCGCGGTCTGCGACGTGACCGATACCGAGGAGATGTACACGCGACGCTTCTGGGCCAGGACCGCCTTCTCATCGACACGGTGGTCGTGCACGTTGAGGGCGAAGCCGAACTGCTTCTCGTTCGAGGACGTCCACTCCATCGTGCGCTTGGGATCGACCGCCCAGACGTCCAGGCGCAGTTCGAGACCGTCCGCGACCTCCGAGGACAGCGACACCGAGCCGTCGTAGGTGAACCGGGAGTCGAACGGCATCGCCGTGGCCGACGATTGCGGAACGGGCGTGGACACCACGACCGGCTGTCCCCCGCCAGAGGTCTGGGCCTGGAGGGCGTTGAAGGCATCGACGACCTGGGTGCACCCCGTCAGGGTGACCGAGCTTGCGAGCGCGACGGCGAGAGCGAGAGCGCGCACGGGACGACGGCGAGAGGGGCTGCTCACGGGTATCTCCTGAGTCTGAGGGCGCGGGCTGCGCAGAGGTCGACGAACGACCATCACGCTGCGGGATGCAGGCCTCAGGGGGAGTCTGACCGGACGACGCGACGGGTAGGACGCGAAAGGGCGAGCAGAGACAGGATGGCGCGCAGAAGACTACACCATCGTCTATACACTCGATCACATGGCAGCCGCGAGGAGCGTTCAGCCCGCGACGTCGCCGGGCAGCTCCGACACCGACGACGCCAGCGGGCCGAGCAGCCGCACACGCTCTGTCTGGCTGCTGCAACTGGTCCTGGGGGCCAGCGTCATCATCACGGTCCTGCTCGTGCAGGCCCTCGATCCCTCGCTGTTCGCGGTCTGGACCTTCTCGAGCGGAGTCGGTGTCGTCATCGCCCTCACCGCGGTGGCGATCATGGTTCCCTGGCATCGCCTGCCACGCAATACGGTGGCGCTCATCCCCTTCGGGGACATCATCGGCATCGGCCTGCTGAGCTTCGGAACCGACCTCCGTTTCGGGTACTTCTGGGTCTTCCCCATCACGTGGATCGCCACGCATTTCATCCTGAGCATGATGATCGCTTCGCTGGCGGCCACCGGCGTCATCATCGTCGCGGATGCCGCGGTCAACGGCGTCGGCCCGGCGGCGGCGCTGCGACTGACCGTCGTGATGCTGTCGCTGACCTTCATCGGGATCACGGCGTACCTCTCCTCCCGGCAGACCCGCGCGTTCAAACAGCTGCTCCGCCGCCAAGCCACCCGACTGCAGGGCACTCTGCAGCGGGTCACCGGCCAGGAGCGCCGGGTCTCGCAGATGCTCAACGGTCTGGACACGGGAATCGCCCGGCTCTCCGTCGACGGCGAGGTCCTGGCCCTCAACGACACCTACGTCAGTCTGTACGGTATCGATCGCGACGACCCGTCTCGCCCCGGCGGTGCGGTCGAGTACGCCGCGCTCCGCGGCGAGCCGCTGGCAGAGTCGGAGCGCCCTTTCACCCGTGCGGCGAGGGGAGAGCAGTTCGAGGACGAACGGGTCTGGCTGTTCGATGCGCAGGGCAACTGGCACGCGTTGTCCGCCTCGACGCGTCGCCTCGTGTCGTCGGACGAACCCGAGAGCAGCCTGCTGATCGTCCACGACGTCACCGCGCTCATCGAGGCCGAGCGCGCCCGCGAACGTCTCGCCGCCACCGTGTCTCACGAGCTGCGGAACCCGCTCACGGCGATCATCGGACATGCCGACCTGGCGCTGGACGCCCCCGACCTCTCGCCGAAGGTGCGTGAACAGCTGGATGTCATCGTCGGAGCCGGCGAGCGCATGCAGACGCTGATCTCGGAGATCCTCGTCAACTCGCGGGGAGTCTTCCGCGACGAGAAGGCGGCCACGACGACGGATGCCACGCGCATCATCGCGTCGTCGCTGGAGTCGTTCCGTCCCGCTGCCGCTGCCCGGCGCGTGAGTGTGAGCGACGACCTCCCCGCCTCGGCCGAGGTCGTGGGCGACGGCTTCCGTCTGCGTCAGGCGTTCGACAACATCCTCAGCAACGCCATCAAGTACACCCCCGGCGGGGGAAGCGTGCACATCTCGGTCAGGGTTTCCGATGACCACGTGGAGTTGACGTTCGCCGACACGGGGATCGGCATCCATCCCGATGACCTGCCCCGGATCTTCGACCCCTATTTCCGTGCCCGGGCGGCTCGCGAGAGCCCCACACCGGGGACGGGACTGGGCATGGGTATCGTGCGCGGGATCGTCGAGGAGCAGGGCGGATCCCTCGAGCTCGAGAGCGAAGTCGGCACGGGGACGACGGTGACGGTGCGGCTGCCTTCCCCCTCGGAAGCCCGCAACGGATGACCGTGCAGCAGACGCTGGAGAACCTCGGTCTGGCGCAGGCCACCATCGCCACCCTTGCCACGCTGATGGTGATCGGCCTGGGATTCTTGCACCGCCCTTCTCGGGCCTCGCTGCTGTGGTCGCTGGCCTTCGTCCTCGCGATGTCCAGCACGTGGGTCTCGGTGACCGGCTCGGTCATCGGTGACGAGGCGATACGGCGCTCGGGGCTCGGTCTCATGCTCGGCGCCCCCGCGCTCATCTGGGCGGGTTTCCGTGCGCGGCGGGGTGTCCGGGCCCTCCCGTGGATCGCCGTGCTCCAGTCGATCGCGAGCGCCGGGGCCTTCATCGCCGCGGGGGATCTGGGTGCCTACGGGATGACGTTCCGACTGGCGTTCCTGGGTGCCGCGGTGTTCGCCGGGCTCACGGTCCTGGAGATCCGCCGCGCCGCCGACGGGCTGGAGAGGCTCGCGCTCCCCCTCATGATCGTCTCGACGGGCTTCGTCGGGCTCGCCGTCTCGATCGTCGTGGCGGGACTGGTCTTCCCCGCCAACGCGCAGGACCTGCAGCTGCCTCGGATCCTGAACAGTCTGGGGATGCTGATCTACCTCGTGTGCGCGACCGTCAGCCTGCTGTATTTCAGCTCGGTCTCGCCCGGCGGCGAGCGCTCCTCGATCTCGTGGCCGCAATTCTCGGTGATCGCGTCCGATCGCCTTGCGCGAGCGCGACGGGCGCAGGAGAGCTCGTGGGCGGTGCTCTCCATCCGCCTCGACGACCCCGATCAGATCCGCAGCACGACGGGCGAGAGCAGTTGGATTCGGATCGTCTCGACGTTCGAGGCCCTCGTCGCCGACACCATGCCGGCCGAGGCCGACCTGGGACGCCCGGCGCGGGGACGCGTGGTGGTGCTGGTGTGCCGCCCCGGACCGGTGCTTCGCGAGCACGTGCGGACCCTCCTGCGGAGATTGACCGAGGCGGATTCCGACGGGGTCGACATCCAGCTCTCGGCCAGTGTCGGATGGGTCCCGGCCGAGTCGGCCCAGTACGACCTGACCACGCTGGTGGAGCGCGCCGACGCCGCCGCCCTCATCGCCACCGGCCTCGGCGGCGACCGGTGGGAGCGCGTGCGCGCCTGATCAGCCGGCGGGCGTGGCGGCGGACCGCGCGATCGCGACGGTGATCGAGTCGCTGGCAGTCTGTTTGGCGAACTCGCTCGAGGTCGGCGTCGTCTGCAGGAGGAACTCGTAGGTGAACTGCAGGGTGACGTAGGTGGCGTCGGCGGGAACCTCTCCGACGTTGAAGGTCTGGGAGTAGCTGTACGGCGACAACACGAGATAGCCCGGCGGGTTGCCCTGATCGGTCTGGGGTGCGAGGGGCGCGAACGACTGCGTCTCGTTGCCGGGGACCGCCGTCATCGTCGCGCGTTGGAGGTACACCTTCTGCCCGTCGTCCGGCGTGACGGTGGTGGCCATCGAGATGCTCACCGGCTTGAGGGCCGTCGGAGTCCAACGGTCCATCGCCAGCGTCGACCAGTAGTTCACGGTGGCAGCGATGGCTCCGGCGGTGACCTGACGCTCCGTGGAGCCGCTGGAGAGATCGTTGGGCACCGGCGCGGGCACCGGCACGACGGCCGCCGACGGGGTGGTCGACGGCGCAGCCTGTCCCCCGCCCTGTGCCCATGGCGGAGACCCGCATCCGGCGAGGACGACCATCGTCGCCCCCGCAACGATCGCGCCCAGCGCGGCACGGCCGCGTCGCACCCGGTGCCTCATGCATCCTCCTGTGGTCTTCCGTCGAGTCTAGGCGGCGAGGGGCGCTCCGGCCCCGGAGCGCCCCTCCGGGGGGCCTAGGGTGCTGGCGTGAGTTCTCGAACCTCCCGTGCCCGCGGCACCGCAGAACGCCTCCTCGTCACCCTCACCGTGACGATGCTGGTGTCCGCGTCGCTCGGAGCGGTGTGGATCGCCGTGCGCGGGGGCCTCGCCTTCCACCACCTCTCCGCGGCCCGCGCCGCGATGACCGGTGCCCCGACCGACGACCCCCTCGCCGCGGCCGCCCTCCTGCGGTCGACGGCGGACGATGTCGCGGCGGCGCACGCCCTGACCGACGACCCGATCTGGTCCGCAGCGGGGTCGCTCCCGTGGATCGGGCCTCAGCTGACGGCCATGGCACGCGTCGCCTCCGCCACCGACCGCGCGGTCGGTGCTCTCGCACCGCTGCAGGAGATGGCATCCGCCCTCTCCTCCGGCTCTCTGCGCACCGACGACGGCAGATACGACCTCGACCTGCTGGCATCCTGGGAGCCCGGGGCGCGCACGGCCGCCGTCGCCCTCGCCGACGCGAGCGCCGAAGTGTCGTCGGTGGACCCCGATGACCTGCTGGAGCCGGTCGCCGCGCCGCTCGTGCACGCACGGGGACTCCTCGCCCGCGCGCGCGACGGAGCCGATGCCCTGCACCGCACGACCCTGCTCGTGCCGGGCATGCTCGGTGCCGACGGGACGCGGTCGTACCTGGTGGTGTTCCAGAACAGCGCGGAATGGCGTTCCCTGGGCGGGGTCGTGGGAGCAGTTGCGCAGATCGACGCCGAAGACGGGCGCCTCGCCCTCGGCGCGCAGGCGTCGTCGACGGATTTCCAGGATACCGGTGGCGAGCCCGTCGCCGACCTGCCCGAGGGTCTGCGTGCGCTGTTCGACGATCGTCCTGCCCGCTTCGTTCAGAACGTGACGCAGGTGCCCGACTTCACCGTCGGGGCCCCGATCGCGAGAGAGATGTGGCGCCGACAGCACGGTGTCGAGGTGGACGGGGTCGTCGCGGTCGATCCCGTCGCGCTCTCGTACCTCTTGCGCGCGACCGGTCCGGTGACCCTCCCGTCGGGGGACGTGCTCACGAGCGAGAATGCCGTCCCGCTGCTGCTCGACGAGGTGTACCGGCGCTATGACGATCCGAAGCGTCAGGACGCGTTCTTCCAGTCCGCCTCCGCCGCCGTCTTCGCGGCGGTGGCCGCCGGTCGAGCCGAAGCGCGTGCGCTCGTCGAGGCTCTCGATCAGGCCGCGCGGGAGCGCCGTCTGCTCGTCTGGAACGCCGATCCCGCCGCACAGGCCGTGCTCGACGGCACCGACCTGCAGGGAGCGCTGCCCGGGAATGACGCCGGTCGCACCTCGTTCGGCGTCCACGTCAACGACGGCACGGGCTCGAAGATGGACTATTACATGCGACTCGGGGTCGCCACGGCGTGGTGCTCCGACGCCACGGCGGCGCTCCGCGTGACTCTGCGCAACGAGGCCCCGGATGCCGAGACCCTCCCGGACTACGTGACAGGCGGCGGCGCATACGGTGTGCCGCCCGGCCAGACGCTCACCGGCGTCTACGTCTACCTCCCGCGGGGTGCGCTGATCGAGGGGCGGCGCACCACCCGAACCGGCGCGCCGACCGGCTTCTCCGGTGGTGACGACGGCGGCCACGAGGTGATGAAGTGGTCCGTGCTCCTGGCTCCCGGGGAGTCCGCCACCCTCGACCTGCGTGTCGCGACGCCCGCGACACCCGCCCTGGAAGCACGCGCGACGCCGACCCTTTACGCAATGGAAACCCCCGCCGGTGGTGCCTCGTGCGCAGATGAGGGATAGTCGGAGAGACGGATCCGCATCGCACTGTGGGGGCGCGATCTCCGCCGAACTGCCGCACGTGCCGTTCTCGGACACGTGTCCTCTAGCTAGTGGGTGCCGCATGAAATTCACGTTGGTCCGTTCCGTCGCCCTCGCAGCCCTCGTCGCGGGTGCTGCCCTCGTCCTCCCGGCCACCGCTTCGGCGGAGACCACCGCCGACACGCCGGAGGATGCCACCACCCACGCCTCGGCCACCTGGTCCGATGCCGGGACCGGGCCCGCTCTCGGCTTCTGGATCGGCGGCGGAACCCTCGCGCTCGCGGGTGGGGCCATCGCGGTCGGCACGACGGTGCGACGCCACCGCCACGACCCGCAGACCTGAAGACGTCGATCGCGAAGGGCCGTCCGCATCGCGGGCGGCCCTTCGCGATCACCGTCGCGGTGAGGTGATATCCGGCAGCTCCCCGCGTGAACTTCGCTGGCCCCGACGATGTCGGTCGCGCCGCCTCGGGAGACTGGCTGCACGAGCGGCATCACATCGATGCCGTTCTCGACCGCATACCCGGCCGAACCCGCCACCGAGATGGGGCCCACCATGAAGAACACGATCCTCCGTGCCGCCGCAGCGCTCTCGCTGGCGGCCGTCGCGCTGATGGCCCCGACGGCCGCCAACGCCTACACCGACCCCGCCGTCGTCATCGCCACCCCGAGCACGATCACCGCGGGCAACACCAGCACCTTCACCACCGATCTCGCCCCGTACGACGCCTCCGAAGAGATCCTGATCTCGATCACGGGCGAGAACGCCGGCGGCGCGAAGCTCGCCATGGTCAAGGCCGCCGTCGAGACCAACGCGACCCTGCGCACCCGCGCCGTGCAGGGCAAGCTGAACGTCCCGATCGCCTTCCCCACGAACGGCATCGGCACCTACGATCTGACGTTCACGGGCGTGACGAGCAAGGTCGTCCTGCACTCGCGCATCACCGTCGTGGCACCCGGCACCAAGACGCCGTCCAAGGCCGGTCTCGCGGTCACCGGTATCGACTCCGACAACACCGTCGGACTCTGGATCGCCGGAGGCGCGCTGGTCGTCGCCGGAGCCGTGGTCGGCATCGGGGCGACCGTCCGCCGACGCCACCACACCGCCTGACAGCCGCGAACATGAGAAGCGGGGGTCGTCCATCCGGACGGCCCCCGCTTCTCACGTTCGCCGTTCGTCAGGAAGCGAGAGCCGAGCGCGTCCCCGGCACCTCGGCCGTGATGAGGATCGGCAGGTGGTCGCTGAGCCCCTGCGGCAGGGTGCGGATGTGTGCGATGTCGAAGCCGATCGACGTCGCGAAGTCGTAGTGCCCGCGGAAGAAGCGGTACCGCGTGTAGGTGCGGGAATCGCTCAGCGTGAGCTCGTACCCCTGATCGCGCACAGCCTGGCCGAGGTTCTCCTTGAAGACGGGGTAGTTGTAGTCGCCCACCATCAGGGTCGGGAGCCCCGGTCCGAGGTTCTGCAACTCTGCCAACGCGGTGCGGATCTGATGCCGGCGCAGGGAGTTGAGCGCCGTGAGCGGGGCCGCATGGAACGACGCGACGATGACCTCGTGCCCGTCATCGATGTCGCGCAGCCGCACGCCGAGCATCCGCTCCTCCGCGGGCTTGAGGACGTAGTCGTGCAGCGACTTCTTCAGGGCGATCGAGCGCACATCCACCGCACGGAACGTGTTCTCGCGATAGTAGACCGCAAGCCCCAAGCGGTTGCGCTGCGTGGCCTCCGCCAGTCGCAGCCCTGAGATCTCGGTCGGGATGTCGCGGGTGTCGCACTCCTGCAGGCAGAGGAGATCCACCGCATGGGCGTCGACGAGAGCGGCGAGTTCCCCCGCGGCGCGATGCTTGCGCAAGTTGTACGAGATGACCTTCATGGCGAAGCCAGCCTAGGACGCCGAGCCCCGGAGCTCACCCAGGGTTGCCAAACCCTCAGGAACCGATTCCGTCCGCATCGCGACGATTGCGTGTCTGCTCCGCGCGGGATGCCAGCAGCTCGTCGGCGGGGTACCCCACCTCCGCCAGGACGAGACCGCGCGCGGCCAGAACCTTCGTGTCCGGGGTGCGCGCCCCCGCGTCACGGATGTCCAGGACGCGGTCCACGCCGATCCGCCCCTCGCCCACGGCCACGCAGGCGCCGACGAGCGCGCGCACCATACTGTGGCAGAACGCGTCCGCGCGGACATTGGCCGTGACCGCGCCGTCGGAGGCGCGATGCCAGTCGAACTCCAGGAGCGTGCGGATCGTCGTGGCCTCCTCGCGGGCCTTGCAGTACGCGGCGAAGTCGTGGAGACCGATGAGGCTGCGGGCAGCGGCATCCATCGCCTCGACGTCCAAGTGAGCCTTGACGCTCGTCGTTCGAGCCCGGTCGAGGGGGTCATAGCCGGTTGAGAGGTCGGCGATGCGATACGAATACCGTCGCCACACGGCGGAGAAACGGGCATCGAAGCCCTCGGGCGCCACGGACGTGCGCCGTACCGTGACGTCGGGATACGCGCCGAGAACGCCCCGCACACGGCCGGCCAGCGCGGCCACGGCATCGGTCTCGTCACCGTCCCGCCGACGACGGGGCAGACGCGCGAGCTGGTCGACGTCGAGATCGAGGTGCGCCACCTGTCCGGAGGCGTGCACTCCGGCATCCGTCCGCCCGGCCACCACCAGGCGCGGCTCCCCACCGAGGATGCGGGTCAGCGCGTCTTCGATCGCGCCTTGCACCGTGCGCAGTCCGGGCTGACGCGCCCAGCCGCGGAAATGCGTGCCGTCGTAGGAGATGTCGAGACGGATGCGCACCTATCCAGCCTAGAGGCACGGCCCCGGAGACGACTGAGGCCCCCTCCCGTCCGGGAGGGGGCCTCAGTGCGAGAGGGAGAGGGTTTACGCCTTGGCGTCGCCCTCGACCGCGTCCTCGGCGGCAGCCTCGGCCGCCGCGCCTTCTTCCGGCGACTCGGCGCCGGCGTCGGCGGCCTCGTCGACGGCGGGCGTCTCGTCAGCGGCGGTCTCCTCGGCGGGAGCCTCCTCCGCGGCGGGGGCAGCGGCCGCGGCGGGCGCGGCAGCAGCCTTGGCGGCGGACGGCTTCTTCGTGACGGGCTCGAGGACGAGCTCGATCACAGCCATGGGGGCGTTGTCGCCCTTGCGGTTGCCGACCTTCGTGATGCGGGTGTAGCCGCCCTCGCGGTCGGCGACCAGCGGAGCGATCTCGGTGAAGAGGGTGTGCACGACCTCCTTGTCACCGATCACCGAGAGAACGCGGCGACGAGCGTGGAGGTCACCCCGCTTCGCGAACGTGATCAGTCGCTCGGCGAGCGGACGCAGGCGCTTGGCCTTGGTCTCGGTCGTCTTGATCGACTTGTGGGTGTACAGGGCCGCCGCGAGGTTGGCGAGAAGCAGGCGCTCGTGGGCCGGGCCGCCGCCGAGGCGGGGTCCCTTCGTGGGCTTGGGCATGTCGTGTTACTCCAGTGGGAAGGTTCGGTCGGGTCCGACGGGTCAGACGGTCTCGTCGTCGTAGCCGCCGAAGAACTGGGCGCCGTCGAAGCCGGGCACCGAGTCCTTGAGCGACAGGCCGAGCGAGGTGAGCTTGTCGCGCACCTCGTCGACCGACTTCTGACCGAAGTTGCGGATGTTCATCAGCTGGGTCTCGGAGAGGGCGACCAGCTCCGAAACGGTGTTGATGCCCTCGCGCTTGAGGCAGTTGTACGAGCGCACCGAGAGGTCGAGGTCTTCGATCGGCATCGACAGCTCGTTGGAGAGGACGGTCTCGACCGGCGCGGGGCCGATCTCGATGCCCTCGGCTTCGACGTTCAGCTCGCGCGCCAGACCGAAGAGCTCGGTCAGCGTGCGGCCGGCCGATGCCACGGCGTCGCGGGGAGCGATCGAGGGCTTCGACTCCACGTCGAGGACGAGCTTGTCGAAGTCGGTGCGCTCACCCGCACGCGTCGCGTCGACGCGGTAGCTGACCTTGAGAACGGGCGAGTAGATCGAGTCGATCGGGATCTGACCCGCCTCGGCGTACTCGTTGCGGTTCTGGGTCGCCGAGACGTAGCCGCGGCCACGCTCGATCGTCAGCTCGAGTTCGAACTTCGCCGTGTCGTTCAACGTGGCGATGACCAGCTCGGGGTTGTGCACCTCGACGCCCGCGGGAGCGGAGATGTCGGCCGCAGTGACCTCGCCGGCACCCGTCTTGCGCAGGTACGCGGTGATGGGCTCGTCGCGCTCGCTCGAGACCACGAGCTGCTTGATGTTCAGGATGATCTCGGTGACGTCTTCCTTCACGCCCGGGATGGTGCTGAACTCGTGCAGGACGCCATCGATGCGGATGCTCGTGACGGCCGCGCCGGGGATCGACGACAGGAGGCTGCGACGCAGCGCGTTGCCGATCGTGTAACCGAAGCCGGGCTCGAGCGGCTCGATGACGAAACGGCTGCGGAACTCCCCGATCTTCTCCTCGGTCAGAGTGGGACGCTGTGCGATGAGCACTATGTGTTCCTTTCGATCACGTGCCCGCTATATGACACGTGTAATGGGGTGAGGTGTTGAGTTGTACTCGTCGGATGCCGCCCGCCCGGGGGCGTCACGGCATCCGAATGCGTGGGGTGCGCGAAAGCGCGAGCGTTCCCGGGGAGCGGCGTGCGCTCCCCGGGAACGGTGCATCAGACGCGGCGGCGCTTCGGCGGACGGCAGCCGTTGTGCGCCTGCGGCGTCACGTCCTGGATCGAGCCGACCTCGAGGCCGGCAGCCGTCAGCGAGCGGATCGCGGTCTCGCGTCCCGAACCCGGGCCCTTCACGAAGACGTCGACCTTCTTCACGCCGTGCTCCTGCGCCTGGCGGGCAGCGGACTCCGCGGCCATGCCTGCGGCGTAGGGCGTCGACTTACGCGAGCCCTTGAAGCCGACGCCGCCGGACGATGCCCAGCTGATGACAGCCCCGGAGGGGTCGGTGATCGAGACGATGGTGTTGTTGAACGTCGACTTGATGTGGGCCTGGCCCACAGCGATGTTCTTCTTCTCCTTGCGGCGCGGCTTGCGCGCGGCGGACTTGGCCTGTGCCATGTGCGGTTCTCCTGGATCCTGCGCCGGCGGAGGCCTAGCGCGCCTTCTTCTTGCCGGCGACGGTGCGCTTGGGGCCCTTGCGGGTACGAGCGTTCGTCTTCGTACGCTGACCGCGCACCGGGAGGCCGCGGCGGTGGCGCAGGCCCTCGTAGGAACCGATCTCGACCTTGCGGCGGATGTCGGCGGCCACCTCGCGACGGAGGTCACCCTCCACCTTGTAAGTGCCCTCGATGTGGTCGCGCAGGGCGACCAGCTGGTCGTCGGTGAGGTCCTTGACGCGGACGTCCGGGCTGATGCCGGTCGCGGTGAGGATCTCGGTGGAGCGGGTGCGGCCCACGCCGTAGATGTAGGTAAGTGCGATCACTACGCGCTTGTCGCGCGGGATGTCGACGCCGGCGAGACGTGCCATACGGCTCTCCTCAGAGTGTCGTGGAGGTGTGGAGCAGGATCGGTGCTCGGGCCTCCGCCCCGAGGTGTCCCCCGCATCGCGGGTTCTGATCCTGCCGGTGTGTATTCAGTTGGAAGTGATTCGTCGAGTCCGTACGGACTCAGCCCTGGCGCTGCTTGTGACGCGGGTTGCTCTTGCAGATCACCATGACGCGCCCGTGGCGACGGATGATCTTGCAGTGGTCGCAGATGGGCTTGACGGAGGGGTTGACCTTCATGATTCCTGATCTCGCTGTCTTCGATCCGCCGGAGCGGTTCGTTACTTCTCGGCCGGGCTCAGCGGTAGCGGTAGACGATGCGACCTCGCGTGAGGTCGTACGGGCTCAGCTCGACGACGACGCGGTCCTCGGGGATGATGCGGATGTAGTTCTGCCGCATCTTGCCCGAGATGGTGGCGAGCACCTTGTGACCGTTGGTCAGTTCGACACGGAACATCGCATTGGGCAGTGCCTCGGACACCGTGCCCTCGATCTCGATGACACCGTCTTTCTTCGCCATAGACTCGCTCACGCTCGTTGCAGACCGGCCGGTCTGCGGTGGATGGGGGTTTGGTGCTGCGACACGCCAATGAAGGCGCAACGCACCAAAGATCAAGCATACGTGGTAGAACGCAATGCGGCAACTTGCCGCCGTGTTCAGCCGTTCAGACGCCCGACGATGTCCTTCTGGGGGTCGCCCGTGAGGTCCTTCTGGTTCACGAGAACCTGGCCGTTGATCGCGATCGTCGGCGTGGAGATGCCCGACCCCGTCTGCGACGGCGTCTTCTTCGTCATCGCCGTGACGAACTTCGTGTAGGTGCCGTCCTGGATGCACGAGGTCACGGCATCCGAGGCGCCGGCGTCCTTCGCGATCGTGGCGAGGGTCGCGTCGTCGAGACCGGAGGTGCCCTCCTTGGGCTGCTGCGCGTACAGCGCCTTCACGAAGGCGGGGACGTTCGCCGCGTCGTCCACGGCGACGCAGTACGCCGCACCGGCGGCCCGCGTCGAATATTGGGTCCCCTGCGACTGCGCGTCGAGGATCGCGATGGGGTGGATGTTCAGCGTGATGGTGCCACCGTCCGCGAGCTGCTGGAGCGTCGGGCCGTAGGCCTGCTCGAACGAGTTGCACACCGGGCACATGAAGTCGACGTACGTGTCCACGGTCTGGTTCCCCGAGCCGACCGAGATCGCGCCGGTGTCGGCATTCACCGCCGACGACTCGGGCACGGTCCCGGGCGAGGTCGCCTGGTTGTTGGCGAACCACACCACCCCCGCGATCACGAGAACCACGACGACGGCCGCCGCGGTCACCCCGATCGCGAACCAGTTCGTCGATTTGCGAGCAGTAGCCATCATCAGTCGATCTCCTTCGGCACCACACCGAAGGGTGCCAGCTTCTCTGCACCGCCGTCGGGAGCGGTGAGGACCCAGACGCCTCCATCGTGCACGGCGACGCTATGTTCCCAATGGGAGCCGGCCGTGCCGTCGATCGTGGACACCGTCCAGCCGTCGTCCTCGACCTCGGTCGCCTGATCGCCGATCACGACCATCGGCTCGATGGCCACGGCCAGCCCGGGCCGCACCTCGGCGCCCCGGTCGGGCACCCGATAGTTGAAGACGCTCGGCGACTCGTGCATCTTTCGGCCGATGCCGTGACCGACATAGTCGCGCAGGATGCCGTATCCCCCGGCCGGAGCGTGGGTGTCGACGTACTCCTCGATCGCGGCGCTCACCTCGCCCAGGTGGGACGCGCGGCTCAGAGCGGCGATTCCCGCCCACAGTGACCCCTCGGTGACCTCGGACAGCGTCCGTCGCGGACCCACGACCTCTTCGGGCGCATCTCCGGGCACCACGACGGTGAAGGCCGAGTCGCCGTTCCAGCCGCGGAACTCCGCTCCCGCGTCGATGGAAAGCAGGTCCCCCGCCTGGAGCGGACGATCGTTCGGGATGCCATGCACCACTTGCTCGTTCACGGAGGCGCAGATCGTGTGGCGGTATCCGCGCACCATCTGGAAGTTCGACTTCGCGCCGCGGTCGGTGATGACGCGCGCGGCGGCCGCGTCGAGCTGCAGAGTGGTGACACCCGGCGCGATCAGGTCGCGGACCGCGTCCAGCGCGGCGGCCGTGATGAGGCCGGGTTCGACCATCGCGCGCAGCTGCGCGGGCTTCTTGTAGATCGAGGAACGCAGCACCACGTCAGCGTGCCGGTCGCAGACCGCGTGCCTCGAGAGCGGCGAAGATCCGCACGGTGATCTCGTCGAGCCCGCCGACGCCGTCGATCTCGTCGACGATGCCGCGGGTGCCGTAGACACTGAGGATCGGCGCCGTCTCGCGCTCGTAGATTCCCAGGCGCGTGGCGATCGCTTCCTCGGTGTCGTCCGCACGACCCTGCTCGGTGGCGCGAGCCGTCAGCCGGGCCAGGGACTCCTCACGGGGGACGACCAGCGCGATGACGGCATCCAGCTTCTCGTCGCGACCCTCGAGGAATTCGTCCAGGTGCATGACCTGCGCCAGGTTGCGCGGGTAGCCGTCGAGCAGGAAACCCTCCGCCGCGTCGGCCTGCGACAGGCGGTCGCGGACGACCGCACTGGTCAATTCGTCGGGCACGAGATCGCCCGCATCGATGATCGACTTGACCTCGCGCCCCAGGTCGGTGCCCTGGGAGACGTTGGCGCGGAACACGTCTCCGGTGGAGACGACGGGGACGCCCAGCGCTTCGCCGACACGGACGCCCTGCGTCCCCTTGCCCGAGCCCTGGGGTCCGACGATCAGAAGACGCGCAGTCATCGCAGCAGCCCCTCGTAGTGACGCTGCTGGAGTTGCGCGTCGATCTGCTTCACCGTCTCGAGGCCGACGCCGACGATGATGAGGATCGACGCGCCGCCGAACGGGAAGTTCTGGTTGGCACCGACCGTCGCGAGCGCCACGAGAGGCAGCAAGGCGATGAGGCCGAGGTAGATGGATCCGGGAAGCGTGATGCGCGTGAGCACGTAGTCGAGGTACTCCGCGGTCGGACGACCGGCCCGGATGCCGGGAATGAAGCCGCCGTACTTCTTCATGTTGTCGGCGACGTCGACCGGGTTGAAGGTGATCGCGACGTAGAAGTACGTGAAGCCGACGATCAGCAGGAAGTACACCAGCATGTAGAGCGGGTGGTCACCGCGCGTGAGGTACTGCGAGATCCACGTCACCCACCCGGCCGGCTCCTGGCCCGCCTGCGGCTGGTTGAACTGCGCGATCAGCGCGGGGATGTACAGCAGCGACGACGCGAAGATCACCGGCACCACACCGGCCATGTTGACCTTGATGGGAATGTAGGTGTTGGTCCCGCCGTAGGTACGACGCCCGACCATGCGCTTGGCGTACTGCACCGGGATGCGCCGCTGGGACTGCTCGACGAACACGACGAGCGCGACCACGACGATGCCCACCGCCAGGACGAGGAGGAAGACCTCGACACCGCGCGAGTTGAGGATCGAGAGCATCGCGGCGGGGAACGTCGCGGCGATCGAGGTGAAGATCAAGATCGACATGCCGTTGCCGACGCCACGCTCGGTGACCAGCTCGGCGAACCACATGACCAGGCCGGTACCGGCGGTCATCGTGATGATCATGAGCAGCTGGGCCCACCAGATGTCGTTGGTGAGCAACTGCTGGCACTCGGGAGCCCCGCCCGTGCCGAGCAGCTGGCCCGACCGCGCCACCGTGATCAGCGTCGTGGACTGCAGCAGCGCCAGCGCGATCGTCAGGTACCGCGTGTACTGCGTGAGCTTGGCCTGGCCGGCCTGGCCCTCTTTGTACAGCGTCTCGAAGTGCGGGATGACCACGCGCAGGAGCTGCACGATGATCGTGGCCGTGATGTACGGCATGACTCCCAGCGCGAAGATCGACAGCTGAAGGAGCGCGCCGCCCGAGAACAAGTTGACCAACGACAGCAGGCCTTCGGTGCTCCCCGACTGCGCCAGACAGCGCTGGACGTTCGGGAAGTCGACGAAGGGCGTCGGCACGTGAGCACCCAGCCGGTAGATGGCGATGATGCCCAGCGTGAAGGCGATCTTCCGCCTCAGGTCAGGCGTGCGAAAAACCCGCGCGATGGCGCTGAACAAGGGGATTCCTCCAGAAAGATCTCGGCGCGCACCGAGGCGCACACGGAATCAGACTAACCCAGAAGGGGCCGACGGCCATACGGCCGCCGGCCCCTCCTCGGGTGTGACGTCAGTTGACGGTGCCGCCGGCGGCGACGATCTTCTGCTCAGCCGAGCCGGAGACCTTGTCGACCGAGACGTTGAGCGCGACCGAGATGTCGCCGGTGCCGAGCACCTTGACCTTCTCGTTCTTGCGCACGGCACCCTTGGCCACCAGGTCGACGACGGTCACGTCGCCGCCCTGCGGGTAGAGCTCGCCCAGCTTGTCGAGGTTGACGACCTGGTACTCGACCCGGAACGGGTTCTTGAAGCCGCGGAGCTTCGGGGTGCGCATGTGCAGAGGCATCTGCCCACCCTCGAAGCCGACCTTCACCTGGTAACGGGCCTTGGTGCCCTTGGTGCCACGACCGGCGGTCTTACCCTTGGATCCCTCACCGCGACCGACACGGGTCTTCGCGGTGTGGGCGCCGGGGACCGGACGCAGGTGGTGGACCTTCAGCACGCCGGGGCGCGCCGCAGGAGCGGCATCCTTCTTGGCGGCCGTCTTACGGGCCGGAGCCTTCTTCGGGGCGTCGACCGTGGCGGTCTCGTCCTTCTTGTCAGCCATTAGTCGATCTCCTCAACCTTGACGAGGTGGGCGACGGTCTTGACGTAGCCGCGCGTCTGCGCGTCGTCGGGGCGGACGACCGAGTCGCCGATCCGCTTCAGACCGAGCGAACGCAGCGTGTCGCGCTGGTTCTGCTTCTCGCTCACCTTGGACTTGATCTGCGTGACCTTCAGACGCTCGGCCATCAGGCACCTACCTTCTGAGCGGCGGCCTCGGCGCGCACGAGGCGGGCCGGGGCGACCTGGTCGAACTCCAGACCGCGGCGGGCGGCCACGGCGCGGGGCTCCTCGAGCGACTTCAGCGCCTCGACGGTCGCGTGCACGATGTTGATCGTGTTCGACGAGCCGAGCGACTTCGAGAGGACGTCGTGGATGCCAGCGCACTCGAGCACGGCGCGGACGGGACCACCGGCGATAACACCGGTACCGGCCGCGGCGGGGCGCAGGAGCACCACACCGGCGGCAGCCTCACCCTGGACGGGGTGCGGGATGGTCGAACCCGAACGCGGGACGCGGAAGAAGTTGCGCTTGGCCTCTTCGACACCCTTCGAGATGGCGAGGGGGACTTCGCGGGCCTTGCCGTAGCCGACACCCACGACACCGTTGCCATCGCCCACGACGACGAGCGCCGTGAAGCTGAAGCGACGACCGCCCTTGACGACCTTCGAGACACGGTTGATCGTCACGACGCGCTCGAGGAACTGGCTCTCGTTGCGGTCGCGCGAACCACGGTCGCGCTGGTTGGTGTTGCGCTCGCGACCACCGCGACGCGGCTCGCGCTCACGCTCGGCGGGCGCCTGCGTCGCAGCTGCACCCTCGGCCGGCGCCGTCTGGTCGGTCACTTCGGTCTCCTTGTTGTCACTCACAGGTTCAGGCCTCCTTCACGGGCGCCTTCGGCGATCGCGGCGACACGACCGGCGTAACGGTTGCCACCGCGGTCGAACACGACGTCCGAGAAACCGGCGGCCTTGGCACGCTCGGCTACGAGCTCGCCGACCTTGCGCGCCTTGGCGGTCTTGTCACCGTCGAACGAACGCAGGTCGACCTCGAGGGTCGAGGCCGAGGCCACGGTGTGACCCTTGCTGTCGTCGACCAGCTGCACGAAGACGTGGCGGGCCGAACGCGTCACAACGAGACGGGGACGGGCTTCGGTACCCACGACCTTCTTGCGAAGGCGAGCGTGACGACGCGCGCGGGCAGCGGACTTTGTCTTGAGAGCCATGGCTACTTACCACTCTTTCCGGCCTTGCGGCGCACGACCTCGCCCGCGTACCGCACACCCTTGCCCTTGTAAGGCTCGGGCTTGCGGATCTTGCGGATGTTGGCGGCGGCCTCGCCGACGGCCTGCTTGTCGATGCCGCTCACGGTCAGCTTGTTGTTGCCTTCGACCGTGAGGGTGATGCCCGCCGGCGGGTCGACGAGGACGGGGTGCGAGAACCCGAGGGCGAACTCGACCGAGCTGCCCTTCTGCGCCACGCGGTAACCCGTACCGACGACCTCGAGGCCCTTGGTGTAGCCCTGGGTGACACCGATGATGTTGTTGTTGATGAGCGTGCGGGTCAGGCCGTGAAGCGACCGCGACTCGCGCTCGTCGTCGGGGCGGGTGACGAGAACCTGGTTCTCGTCGACCGACACCTCGAGGGGGGATGCCACGGTGAGCGTGAGCTCGCCCTTGGGTCCCTTGACGGCGACCTCCCGGCCGTTCACCGAAACGGTGACACCGGCGGGGATGTCGATGGGAAGACGTCCAATACGCGACATGTCAGATCACCACACGTAGGCGAGGACTTCCCCGCCGACGCCCTTCTGCTCGGCCTGACGGTCGGTGAGGAGACCGGAGGAGGTGGACAGGATGGCCACGCCCAGGCCGCCGAGGACCGTAGGGACCTCGGTGGACTTCGCGTACACGCGGAGGCCGGGCTTCGAGACGCGCTTGATGCCGGCGATCGACCGCTCGCGGTTCGGGCCGTACTTCAGCGTCATGGTGAGGGTCTGGCCGACGCGAGCGTCCGAAACGGACCAGTCGGCGATGTACCCCTCCTGCTTGAGGATCGCGGCGATGTGGGTCTTGAGCTTCGAGCTCGGCAGCGACACGGAGTCGTGGTGCGCCGAGTTCGCGTTGCGCAGACGGGTCAGCATGTCTGCGACCGGGTCTGTCATCGTCATGTGGTGCTTCTTTCGATCATGAGGTTTCGACTGCCGTTACACGACAGGCGACCTTCGATGAGAGGCCCCCGGGATCCCGGGGGCCCGGGGGCTCAGGCCTGAGCGTCCGCCGACTGGAACGGGAAGCCGAGCTGGCGCAGCAGCGAACGGCCCTCGTCGTCGGTCTTGGCAGTGGTGACGATCGTGATGTCGAAACCACGCACGCGGTCGATGCGGTCCTGATCGATCTCGTGGAACACGGACTGCTCCTGGAGACCGAAGGTGTAGTTGCCGTTGCCGTCGAACTGCTTGGCCGAGAGACCGCGGAAGTCGCGGATACGGGGCAGAGCGAGGTTGACCAGGCGGTCGACGAACTCCCACGCGCGGTCGCCACGGAGCGTGACGTGCGCGCCGATGGCCTGACCCTCGCGCAGCTTGAACTGCGCGATGGACTTGCGGGCCTTCGTCACGATCGGCTTCTGGCCGGTGATCTTGGTGAGGTCCTCGACCGCACCATCGATCACCTTGCTGTCACGAGCGGCCTCGCCGACACCGGTGTTCACGACGACCTTGACCAGGCCGGGGATCTGCATGACGTTCGGGTAGCCGAACTCCTCCTGCAGAGCCTTCTTGATCTCGGTGTTGTACTTCTGCTTCAGGCGGGGCTGGATCTTGCCAGCCTCCGCGGCAGTCACAGTGCTCATTCTCAGAGGTCCTTGCCTGACTTCTTCGCGAAGCGCACGCGGACGGTGCGCTTGACGCCGTCCTTCACCTGCTCCTCGACGCGGTGGCCGACACGGGTCGGCTTCTTGGTCGAGGGGTCGACGAGCGCGACGTTGGAGATGTGGATCGGGGCCTCGAACGTCTCGATGCCGCCGGTCTTGGTCCCGCGCTGGGACTGGCCCACACGGTTGTGCTTGGTGACGTAGTTCACGCCCTCGACGATGACGCGGTTCTGCTCGGTGAGGACCTCGAGGACCTTACCCTGCTTGCCGCGGTCTCCGCCGCGCTCGGGCTTGGCGCCCGAGATGACCTGAACCAGGTCGCCCTTCTTGATCTTCGCCATGATCAAATGACCTCCGGGGCGAGCGAGACGATCTTCATGAACTTCTTGTCGCGAAGCTCACGACCGACCGGTCCGAAGATACGGGTGCCGCGGGGCTCCCCGTCGTTCTTCAGGATCACGGCGGCGTTCTCGTCGAACTTGATGTAAGAGCCGTCGGGACGACGGGTCTGCTTGACCACACGGACGACGACGGCCTTGACCACGTCGCCCTTCTTGACGTTTCCACCGGGGATGGCGTCCTTGACCGTGGCGACGATGACGTCGCCCAGGCCCGCGTACCGGCGGTTCGATCCACCGAGCACGCGGATGGTCAGCAGCTCCTTGGCGCCGGTGTTGTCGGCGACCTTCAGCCGGGATTCGTTCTGAATCACTTGTTACTCCTTGGATTCCAAGCAGCCGCGAGGCTTACTTGGCCTTCTCGAGGATTTCGACCAGGCGCCAGCGCTTGGTGGCGCTGAGCGGGCGGGTCTCGTTGATGACGACCAGGTCGCCGATGCCGGCCGAGTTCGTCTCGTCGTGGGCCTTGACCTTCGACGTGCGGCGGATGACCTTGCCGTAAAGCGGGTGCTTCACGCGGTCCTCGACCTCGACGACGATCGTCTTGTCCATCTTGTCGCTCACGACGTAGCCGCGACGCGCCTTGCGGTACCCGCGGGCGTTCTCGTCGCGCACATCGTTGGCGGCGTGCTCGTGACCGACGACCTGCGCCTCGGCCTCTGCCTTCTTCGCGGTAGCCATTACTCCGCCTCTTCCTTCACGGCGTCGTCGGCGGCATCCGCCTTCTTCGCCTTGGTCTTCTTCGCCTTGGTCGCCTCGACCGGGGCCGGCGTCGCACGGATGCCGAGCTCGCGCTCGCGAATCACCGTGTAGAGACGCGCGATGTCGCGCTTGACCGCACGGATGCGGCCGTGGCTCTCGAGCTGGCCGGTGGCCGACTGGAAGCGCAGGTTGAACAGCTCTTCCTTGGCCTTACGCAGCTCCTCGACGAGGCGCTGGTCTTCGAACGTGTCGAGCTCGCTCGGAGCGAGCTGCTTGGTGCCGATCGCCATTACGCGTCGCCCTCCTCGCGCTTGATGATGCGTGCCTTGAGCGGCAGCTTGTGGATGGCACGGGTCAGTGCTTCACGAGCGAGTTCCTCGTTGACACCGGCGACCTCGAAGAGGACGCGACCCGGCTTGACGTTCGCAACCCACCACTCGGGCGAGCCCTTACCGGAACCCATGCGGGTTTCGGCCGGCTTCTTGGTCAGGGGACGGTCGGGGTAGATGTTGATCCACACCTTTCCGCCACGCTTGATGTGACGCGTCATCGCGATACGAGCGGACTCGATCTGACGGTTGGTCACGTAAGCGGGGGTGAGCGCCTGGATGCCGAACTCACCGAACGACACCTGGGTGCCACCGGTGGCCTGGCCGGAACGGCCCGGGTGGTGCTGCTTGCGGTACTTGACCTTGCGGGGGATGAGCATTACGCCGACGCTCCTTCTGCCACGGGGGCCTCGTTGCGAGGGCCACGACGACGGTCGCCACCGCGGTCGTCACGACCGCGCGACTTCGGGGCGTTGGCCTGCTCGCGGGCGAGCTCCTTGTTGGTGAGGTCGCCCTTGTAGATCCAGACCTTCACACCGATGCGGCCGAAGGTCGTCTTGGCCTCGTAGAAGCCGTAGTCGATGTTCGCGCGCAGGGTGTGCAGGGGCACACGGCCTTCGCGGTAGAACTCGGAGCGGCTCATCTCGGCGCCGCCGAGGCGGCCCGACACCTGGATCCGGACGCCCTTGGCACCGGCACGCTGCGCGCCCTGCAGGCCCTTGCGCATCGCGCGGCGGAAGGCCACGCGGGCGGAGAGCTGCTCGGCGACGCCCTGGGCGACGAGCTGCGCGTCGGCCTCGGGGTTCTTGACCTCGAGGATGTTGAGCTGGATCTGCTTGCCGGTGAGCTTCTCGAGGTCGGCACGGATGCGCTCGGCCTCGGCGCCGCGGCGACCGATCACGATGCCCGGACGGGCGGTGTGGATGTCGACGCGGACGCGGTCACGCGTGCGCTCGATCTCGATGTTGCTGACGCCCGCGCGGTCGAGCGAGGTGGTCAGCAGGCGACGGATCTTGATGTCCTCGGCGAGGTAGTCGGCGTAGCGCTGTCCGGGCTTCGTCGAGTCGGAGAACCACCGCGACACGTGGTCGGTGGTGATGCCGAGGCGGAAGCCGTACGGGTTGACCTTCTGTCCCATTACTTGCTCGCCTTCTTGTTGGCGCGAGCCGGGGCCGCAGCAGCGTCTTCCGGCGTCGCGAGCACGACCGTGATGTGGCTCGTGCGCTTCTTGATCTGGAAGGCGCGACCCTGAGCGCGGGGCTGGAAACGCTTGAGCGTCGTGCCCTCGTCGACGTACGCGTTCTTCACGTACAGGTCGGCGTCATCCAGGTACTCGTTCGTCTTGTCGGCGGTGACGCGAGCGTTCGCGATCGCCGAGGCGACGAGCTTGTAGATCGGCTCGCTCGCGCCCTGCGGCGCGAACTTCAGGATGGCGAGGGCCTCTTCGGCCTGCTTCCCCTTGATGAGAGCGACGACACGACGAGCCTTCTGAGGGGTCACGCGGATGTGTCGCACGCGTGCGATGGACTCCACCATTTCTCTCTCCTCTTACGCCCCCGCGTCAGCGGCGGCGGCCCTTCTTGTCGTCCTTCACGTGGCCGCGGAAGGTGCGGGTGGGCGAGAACTCGCCCAGCTTGTGGCCGACCATGGTCTCGGTCACGAACACGGGGATGTGCTTGCGACCGTCGTGCACGGCGATGGTGTGTCCCAGCATGGCGGGGATGATCATCGAACGGCGCGACCAGGTCTTGATGACGTTCTTGGTGCCGGCTTCGTTCTGCGAGACGACCTTGCGAAGCAGGTGCTCGTCGACGAAGGGGCCCTTCTTAAGGCTGCGAGGCATCTTCCTCTACTCCTACTTACGCTTCTTGCCGGCGGTGCGACGGCGGACGATCAGCTTGTCGCTTTCCTTGTTCGCGTGGCGGGTGCGGCCCTCGGCCTTACCCCACGGCGAAACGGGGTGACGACCACCGGACGTCTTGCCCTCACCACCACCGTGCGGGTGGTCGACCGGGTTCATGGCGACACCACGCACGGTCGGGCGGACGCCCTTCCAGCGCTTGCGGCCGGCCTTGCCCCAGTTGATGTTGGACTGCTCGGCGTTGCCGACCTCGCCGATCGTGGCGCGGCAGCGCACGTCGACGTTGCGGATCTCGCCCGAGGGCAGACGCAGCTGCGCGTAGGGGCCGTCCTTGGCGACCAGGCGCACCGAGGCGCCGGCCGAACGGGCCATCTTCGCACCGCCGCCGGGACGCAGCTCGATCGCGTGGATCACGGTACCGGTGGGGATGTTGCGCAGCGGCAGGTTGTTGCCGGGCTTGATATCGGCGCCGGCACCCGACTCGACGACGTCGCCCTGCGACAGCTTGTTCGGCGCGAGGATGTAGCGCTTCTCGCCGTCCACGTAGTGCAGGAGCGCGATGCGCGCGGTGCGGTTGGGGTCGTACTCGATGTGAGCGACCTTGGCGTCGATGCCGTCCTTGTCGTTACGACGGAAGTCGATCAGACGGTACTGGCGCTTGTGTCCACCACCGATGTGGCGGGTGGTGATGCGGCCCTGGTTGTTGCGGCCACCGGTCTTCGACAGCGGGCGCAGCAGCGACTTCTCAGGCGTCGATCGGGTGATCTCGGCGAAGTCGGCCACCGACGAGCCGCGGCGACCGGGCGTCGTGGGCTTGTACTTGCGAATAGCCATTGTTCTTGTCCTCTATCCCGACCGTCAGCCGACTGCCGTGAAGATGTCGATGGTGCCCGACTTGAGGCTGACGATCGCGCGCTTGGTGTCCTTGCGCTTGCCGATGCCGAAGCGGGTCCGGCGGGCCTTGCCCACGCGGTTGATCGTGTTGACCGAAGCCACCTTGACGCCGAAGATCTTCTCGATCGCGAGCTTGATCTCGGTCTTGGAGGCGCGGGGGTCCACGAGGAACGTGTACTTGCCCTCGTCGATGAGCGAGTAGCTCTTCTCGGAGACGACCGGCTTCAGGATGATGTCGCGCGGGTCCTTGTTGACGGTGGTCATGCCGAGACCTCCTCGGTGACGCCGGACTTCGACGCGACGAACGCGTCGTAGGCGGCCTTGGTGAAGACGATGTCGTCGGAGACGAGCACGTCGTAGGCGTTCAGCTGGCCGTAGGTCAGCACGTGGACGTACGCGAGGTTGCGCACGCTCTTGACGGTCAGCTCGTCGTCACGGTCGATCACGACGAGGACGTTCTTGACGGCGCCGAAACCGTTCAGAACCGCCGCAGCGGCCTTGGTCGACGGAGCACCCTCGATGCCGAACGACTCCACGACGTGGAGACGCTCGCCACGAGCACGGTCGCTCAGCGCGCCCAGGAGGGCGGCGGCGATCATCTTCTTGGGGGTGCGCTGGCCGTAGTCGCGGGGCTTGGGGCCGTGGACGATGCCACCACCGGTCATGTGCGGCGCGCGGATCGAACCCTGACGGGCGTTACCGGTGCCCTTCTGCTTGAAGGGCTTGCGACCGGCACCGGAGACCTCGCCACGACGCTTGGTCGAGTGCGTGCCCTGTCGGGCGGCGGCGCGCTGGGCGACGACGACCTGGTGGATCAGCGGGATGTTCGTCTTGACGTCGAAGATCGAGGCGGGCAGCTCCACGGAGCCGGCCTTCTTGCCGTCGGCCTTGCGAACGTCGAGCGCGAGAGTCGAGTCAGCCATGAGATCAGGCACCCTTCACTGCGTTGCGGACGTAGACGATGCGGCCACGAGCACCGGGGACGGCGCCCTTGACGAGCAGCAGACCCTTCTCGGCGTCGACGGCGTGCACCGTGAGGTTGAGGACGGTCACGCGCTCGCCACCCATACGGCCGGCCATGCGCATGCCCTTGAAGACGCGGCTCGGGGTCGACGAGGCGCCGATCGAACCGGGCTTGCGGTGGTTGCGGTGCGAACCGTGCGAAGCGGACACACCCTTGAAGTTGTGGCGCTTCATGACACCGGCGGTGCCCTTGCCCTTGCTGGTGCCGACGACGTCGACCAGCTGGCCGGCCTCGAACAGGCCGTCCACGGTGAGCTCCTGACCGAGCGAGTAGTCAGCGGCATCCGCGGTGCGAACCTCGGTGAGGTGACGGCGCGGGGTGACGCCCGCGGCCTCGAAGTGGGCCGTCAGGGGCTTGTTCACCTTGCGGGGGTCGATCTGGCCGTAGCCGATCTGAACGGCGTTGTAGCCGTCCTTCTCGACCGAGCGGAGCTGGGTCACGACGTTCGGCGCAACCTCGATGACGGTGACGGGAACGAGCTTGCCGTTCTCGTCCCACACCTGGGTCATGCCGAGCTTGGTGCCGAGGAGGCCCTTGGAGATCTTGGAGTTGATGTCAGCCATGTCGAACCTCAGAGCTTGATCTCGATGTTGACATCGGCCGGGAGGTCGAGGCGCATCAGCGAGTCGACGGCCTTGGGCGTCGGGTCGATGATGTCGATGAGGCGCTTGTGGGTGCGCATCTCGAAGTGCTCGCGGCTGTCCTTGTACTTGTGGGGCGACCGGATGACGCACACGACGTTCTTCTCGGTCGGCAGGGGAACCGGGCCCACCACGGTGGCGCCGGCACGGGTCACGGTGTCGACGATCTTGCGCGCGGACGAGTCCAGTCCGGCGTGGTCGTACGACTTCAGGCGAATGCGGATCTTCTGTCCCGCCATTGTCTGCTCACTCTCTTTCTCGCGTCTTACCCGACCTAGGGCATCGGACGCACGGTGGCGCTCTCGCGCCCTGGCACTTCCCCTCGCTTGCGCGAGAGATGCTGCACCGCTGTTCAGCTGTCAAACCGGATGCCATGGCATCCGGCCCACCCCTCGCACGCACGCGTGCGAATCCCGCGAAGGAAGAGGGGTTCGGTGTGTGTTCTGCTGCCCGCGGCCCAGGACCCTGCGCTCACGCGCCGCCTGTGCACTGCCCTGACAGTGATCCTGGCGCGCGTCGGGCGCACGCCGGAATGTGGAACCTGGATAGTCTACGGGCCACTCGGGCGTGTCGCAAACCCGGGCGTGTCGCGTGCGGCATATCCTCAGCCCCCGACCGAGAACGCGACGGCGCCGCCCCCGATTCCCGGGGACGGCGCCGTGCAGATGCGGTGGACTCAGGCGTTGCCGATGTTCTTGTCGACGTTCTCGCGGACCTCGTCGACCTTGGCGTGGTGCTCGGCCGGGACGACCTTCTTGATCGCGTCCGCGGCACCGTCGAGGACCTTGTCGCTGACCTCCTCGGCCTTCTCGCTCTTGAGGGCCTCTTCGATCTTGTCGCGGTTCTGATCGAGCAGCTGCTTGCCCTTATTGATGATGTCGTCGACTCCCATGCGGGTCTCCCTCATTCGCCTCGGTGCCCGGCCCCTCTGCCGGGCTCCGGTTCATTGTGCTGCGCCACACGCCGGAGGGGAAGAGCGAAGCCGGGCTCCGGGCTCCGGGACGGTCATCCGCGGGGGGAGCGTCGCACCGGTCGCGGCGCGACGCTCCCCCGGAGAACTCGATCAGATGGTGACGGAGCTGTCGATCGTGTCGAAGTTGACGGCGGCGGCCTCCACGGTCGCGCGTGTGGGTCCGAGCGCGTTGCCGGTCGTCGGGCGCAGCACGACGTACGGGGCCGGGACCCTGTTGGACGCGCCATTGAGCAACTGACCCGAGTAGAGGAACGTGATCGATCCCGTCGTGCCGGATGCCGTGGACCCGCCGGACTGGGTCCAGCCGCGGAGGTCGCGGAGGATGGGCGTGTAATCCCCGACCCCGTTCCACGTGACGGTGATGGTCGGGGTCGACGCGACGTACGTGCCGTCGGGGTACTCCACACCGTTCGCGTCGAAGATGAAGAAGCCGAAGCCCGAGGTCGACTGGTTGATCCGGATCTCGTTCGGGTTGCCCCCGCGGTAGGTCGAGATCGACGTTCCCCCGTCGAGGGTCGTGGCAGACCCCGGCTGAACGGGCTCGGGTCCGGTCGTGCTCGCCGAGGCGAGCGGCGCGGCGACGGCGACGGCGACGACCGGCACTGCCCAGGCGGCGGTCTTGATCACGGTGCGGCGGCTGACGGAACCGTCGCGCCCCGGCTGAGTGGTTTCGGTGCTCATGGAGCCCCCCCTTGAGGTTCGGTGGTGCAGTCGGCGTCGGGTACCGAGTGCGATTTACGTGATATTCACCGTCCGTAAGGGTGAATTCAGACGGATACGGGTGATCCGTCGCGCCGCGTATGACATGTGTCGCTTTGGGGCGGAGAAGAAGGTCCGTGCTCAGCGAGGACGGCTCGCCGTCGCGCGAACAACCGCCGGAGCCGCGAGCCCCTCGGCCGCGAAAGCGCGCGCCAAGCTCGAACCGTTCGCGAGCCCGCAGGCGTGGGCGATCCGCTCGATCGTCAACGAGCGGTACAGGGGGTCCTCGAGCAGCGAGACCGCATACGCAACCCGGGCCTTTCGGATACTGCGATCCATCGTCGTCGCGCGAGAGGCGAACCGACGCTGAAGCGAACGCAAGGACGTGTTCAGTTCGGCCGCGACGGCGGCGGGCGTCAGATCCGGGTCACCGACCCGAGCGGCGATGATCGACAACGCCGCGGCATATCCCTGGTCCGCGCTCCGCGCGTGGCCACCCCGGAGCGAGGCGACCACGATGCCCGCGACCATCTCCTGAAGGAGACGCTCGGTGTAGTACAGCGTCAGTCCCGTCTGACGGCTCTCCCCCGTCGCGCACACCCAGGCGAAGCTGAGAAAAGGCCAGAAGAGAGCAGATCCCACGTCCAGGGCGAGCGCGCCGACGTCCTCGAGACCGATCCCTTGCAGCACTTCGGCGGGGAACGCCACCGTCACGTGACACCGCGCCGGCAGCAGCGACGGCATGGCCGTGGGGTCGGAGACCACGAGCGCGACGCACCCCCGCTGCTCGTGGACACCGCCCTGGGCCGACGGGGGCCGGTCGAGGGAGACAACGATCCAGGCTTCGCCTTCCCGAGCCTCGAAAACGGGCACGCCGGGCCGCCGGTCGTAGTAGGCACGTACCCGCACACTGCCAAAGGGCGTCGCCGACGGCGAATACCAGTGCTGTGTCGTCGACAAAAGACGCTCACTCCACGCATCACACGATCGCGGCGGGTGTTTCGGAGCACGGGCCGCGGCGCCGGCTTCGGGTGCCAGCGTGCCCTCATGCAAGCGCACGCGGCGACCAAGTGGCGTCGCTTCACCCGCCGATTCACCCGTCGAGCCGCTGCCTAGGCGTCGCAATCCGATCGACGCGTCCGTGTCAAATGCACATCTGGACATAGGCTGTGCGCAGACGCTTTCGATGACGAGGAGAGGTCGACGTGCAGTAACGCTGAGACCGAACTCTTCGCCCCCCCTACGAGCGAACGGATGAAGCTTGGAACTGCGCGATTACCTCCAGATCCTGCACAGGAACTGGGTACTTCTTCTCGTCGCCACACTGGTAGGCGGGGGCCTTGCGGTCGGCGTCTCGTTTCTACAGACGCCCCGCTATGAGGCCACGACGAAGCTGTATGTGTCCGCACGCTCCGATGCAGCGGGGATCAACGAACTGGCCCAGGGAACGTCATTCGCCCGTCAGGCGGTCGTGAGCTTCGTCGACGTCGTAAACAGCTCGATCGTGCTCGAGCGAGTGATCGACCAGTTGCGACTGGACACGACGCCAGATCATCTTCGCTCTGCCGTTTCGGCATCGACCCCGCTGAACTCGGTCATCATTTCGGTGACGGTTTCCGATCCAGACCCATCGACGGCGGCCGCCATTGCCAATTCCGTTGGTACAAACTTCTCGGATGTCGTCGTGAACACCCTCGAGCGACCACAAGGTGAGACCGCAAGTCTCGTGAGAATCGAAACGATCGAGCCAGCGCTTGTGCCCACAACGGCCTCGTCTCCCAATTTCCCGCTCACTATTGCGCTTGGCCTTGTCGCAGGCCTCGCTCTCGGTGTGATTCTCGCGGTGGGCCGCTCAGTCCTGGATACCCGCATCCATTCGCGTCACGATATCGAGGCCGTCACAGACCTCCCCGTCTTGGGTGGCATCCCTTATGACGTTGGTATCACCAAGAGGCCACTTATCGTCGAATCTGACCGCCGAAGCCCAGGCGCAGAAGCGTTCCGTAGTCTCCGAACAAACCTCCAGTTCGTCGAGGTGGATGGCGCTGCCCGCACCTTCGTCGTGTCGAGCGCTGGGCCGGGCGAGGGCAAGTCCGTGACGACCGTTAACCTGGCCCTCGCTCTGGCAGAGACCGGCGCAAAGGTTGCGCTCGTCGATGGCGATCTTCGCCTTCCGCGAATTGCGGAGTACATGGGTCTCGAGGGTGGCGCGGGTTTGACAGATGTGCTGATCGGCCGCGCGGCTCTCGCCGACGTTCTCCAGCAGTGGGGCAAGAATAAGTTGTACATTCTGCCTTCCGGACGTATCCCCCCCAACCCCGCGGAGCTGCTGGGCAGTGAGGCTATGCGGCGCACGATTGAGGCGCTCACAACGGCGTTCGACTATGTCTTGATCGACGCCCCGCCTCTACTTCTTGTCACGGACGCCGCGGTCATCTCTCGCCTCGCGAACGGAACACTCCTCGTCGCTGCATCGGGATCGACGCGAAAGCCGCAGCTCTCCGCTGCCGTAGAGAAGCTGAACACGATCGGGAGCCGGATTTTTGGTGTGGTCGTCACCAAGATGCCCCCCAAAGGACCGGACAGCTACGGGTACGGAGAGTATTCCTATGCCGGAGTACTCGACGAAGACTCCGGCTTGAAAGGCCGGGCGGCTGGCAACTCGGCGAAGCGATCGTGACCTTCACAATCCTCACGGTGTGTACCGGCAATGTCTGCCGTTCGCCCGTGGCTGAATTGCAGCTTTCGGCTGCGCTACGCGACATTCCCGAAGTCCTCGTCGCGAGCGCCGGCTCTCACGCGCTTGTCGGAAGCGGCGTTCCGCCCACGACGCTGACGATGTGTCAGGAGTACGGACTGGACGCTAGTGAGCACCGCGCTCGTCAGCTCACGGAGGACCAGATTCGAGAAGCGGATTTGATCCTAGCGATGGCCCGGGACCATCGGCGGGCAATCGTGGAAGCTGTTCCAGGCGCGGTACGGCGGACTTTCACGCTGCGCGAGCTTGCCCGGATCGCGGACCTGACCCAGGGCGGGGGGTTCGACCAGATTGACGTAGACACTCCTCCGCTAGACATCTCGAGTTCGATGCGCGCCGCCGTCGCGCGCGCCGCGGCGCTTCGCGGTTCCGTCGGCCCAGTGGAAGATCAGCGCAAGCTCGACGTGACCGACCCCTTCGGGCGATCCGACGACTCATACCGCCGCTCTTTCGCGCAGCTGATCCCCGCCGTGGCATCAGTAGCATTCTTCTTGACGGAGGCAGTGCGCGACGTGACCGCTCGCCGTTAGCAGACGGGCTACACCGCGCGAATCATGCTGATCGGCGCGAGCGACGCCGCAATCCTTGCCCGTCTGCTGGGTTGTCACCTGCTGCTGGGGTCACCGCCGGGACGGCTGAGACCGCCTGAACTTCGGCGGACGCGTAGTACTCGCGCCCGTAGTGCCCGCCATAGTATCCGCCGCCACGCTTTGGAACACGGTTGAGAACAACTCCGAGCGCGCGCCCACCCACCTTTTCGATGTTCGCGAGCGCGCGCTTCAGAAGGTCATACGTTGTCTTCCCCGCTGTCACTACAATGATCGCCCCGTCGGCTTGTCTAGACAACACAGCGGCGTCCGTAACTGGCAGGAGCGGCGGCGCATCCAAGATGACGATCGCTTCCGCCGCGAGTTCGTGCAGCAGCAGATTCATCCGTTCAGACCCTACGAGTTCGCTCGGATTAGGAGGTATCCGTCCCGCGGCAAGGACCGTGAGATTCGGTGTGTGGGCGGGCTGCGAAACCTCCCGCCAAGTCGAGCGGCGCGCGAGGACGTCGGTGAGACCGACCTCTGCCACGATGCCGAAGATATTCGCCAGCATCGGACGCCTCAGGTCGGCATCCACGAGCACGACGGGCTGTCCGCTTGCGGCGAGAGTGACTGCGAGGTTGGCGCTCGTCGTTGACTTCCCGTCGCCGGGAAGTGGGCTTGTTACGACAAGGATGCGCGGAGGGTGGTCGACATCCATGAATTGGATGTTCGTGCGCAGTTCCCGCATCGCTTCGCTCATCGCAAAGAGCTCGTGGGGGACGTGAGAGCCGCCGGCCGGAAGAAGTCGGGACGCACTCGAGAATGTCCTCTCGAGAGGCAAGATACCCACGACGGCTCGCCCCGTCTCCTTCTCAACCGTCTCAGCCGAACGGACACGTCGATCCAAGGTGTGGCGCGCTACGGCGTAGATTATGCCGAGGGCAAGCCCCGCGACCACACCGAGCGCAGCGAACAGGCGGTCGTTGGGGTAGCTCGGGGAAGACGGCAGCCGGGCCGAGTCACCCTCGACGAGGCGGACGACCTCGCCGCCGGATGATCCGCCCTCCAAATTCTGCACCTCGACGGCCATCCCAGCCAGCCATGCTTGAGCGAGGTCGCGAGCACCCTCGGGCGTGGACGCCTGGGCGCGCACATTGATGTTGACGGTATCCAGCGGGTTGGTGACAGCCACCCGATTGACCAGATACTCCGGAGTGACTTTGAGGCCCAACTCATCAATAGCGTGCTGCGCAACGGCGCGCCACGACCCCAAGTCGATGTACGACTTGACTTTTGCTTTGGCGAGATTCTCGCCGATGAGTGCAGAGCCCGCATCGCTTCCACCGACCGTTGCCGCCACGTACCCGCTCGCCTCGGCCGTGTAGGTCTTGGGCTGCAATACCGCCCACCCATACGCGAGCGCTCCCCCCACAATGGTCGCGACGACAATGGCCACCCAGTGCGCGCGAAAGACACGCAAATACACCCCAAGCTCCACGACGCTCCTCACACTCGCACCCGTCGGGTCATCTTACCTGCGTGTAGTTGACGCCTCCGTGCGGAGCATCACCCCTCGATGCGCCACCATCGGCCACTTTGCGCAGGATGACAAAGTTCCCAACAGCGACCTCTTGCATGGCGTCCGATCTTCCGCCGAAGCTGGACTTGGCACAATATTGCGCGGACACTGTCGCAATCTTGAGGAAGTCTTGAGGTAGAGGGTCATGCTGCGCTGCAGACAATTCGCATCCTGGTCGCTTACAGTGGCCTTTCTTCTCGTGGTATCCACGCTCGTACACGCGCAGGCAGCTAGTGCGGCGGCTCCAACCAGCCCGACGGTCTCAAGCATTTCGTCCCCGCACCCGCGGGTTCTAGCGACACCAGGGCGCTTCGAAGCCGTCCCTTCCCAGCACGGAACGGATGCCTACTCGAACATCCTGCGCGCGCGCACGCTGCAGGACGCTGGTCAGATGATGTCTTCGGGTGTCGTCACCTTCGACAGATCCGACGCGGGCTCGATGCTCGCCTCAGCGCGGACATTGTCGAGTCGAAGCACCACGCTCGCGATGGCGTGGCGGCTGACCAATGACCGTTCCTTCCTGGATCGACTCGCCTCCGACATCTCCGCGGCCACCGCTCTCGCCGACTGGTACCCCGACCACTTTCTCGTGACCGCGGAAATGACCCAGGCCGTGAGCATCGCCTACGACTGGGGATATAGCGCGTGGACCGACCAGCAGCGCAGCGCCATGCGGACGGCAATCGTTGACAAGGGGCTCGCACCGTCGTTGCGCGTATATGACTCAACAACATCAGCGTCGCCGTTCAAGTTCCTGGGCAATTGGTCGCTGCGCGCCGACAACATTAACGTCGTCGTGAACTCGGCGATGATCATCGGTGCCTCCGCTGTGGCAGGTGACTCGACCTCGACGGTCGTCAACACGGTCCTGAGTAAAGCCGTTCCAAGCCTTCGTGTCGGCATCAGGGCATACTCCGCCGATGGCAGCTTCGCTGAGGGCCCGACATATTGGGAGTACGCAACGCGTTTCCTGAGTTCAGCGATCACGACCCTTCGCAGCAGCATGGGTTCCGACTACGGCCTGAGCTCTGAGGGCGGCTTCCCTCGGACGGGCGCATTCATTCAGTCTCTCGTGGGTCCGAATGGTGCGGCGTATGGGTATGCGGACAGCGCCCAAGACATCCAGATCGGCGGCGCGCTGAGTGGCCTTGGTGCCGCGCTCCAAGACCCCTCGCTCGTGGCACTCGCAGCGACGTCCGATTCGACCGGTTTCGCGCCGCAGCAGCTTTTGTGGCGGGATCCAGCGACGCTCGGTGGCGTGGCTCCGCCCCGAGCGCCGCTCGACGCCTCTCTCGATGGGAGCATTGCCTCCGGTCGCGGGGGTTTTCAGTCGGACTCGTCGTTCTTTGCCTTCAAGTACAGCGGCACGCCCTCAGCCAGTCATCAGCAGTTCGATGTGGGAGACTTCAATTTTCAGGCGCTCGGTCAAGAGTGGGCGATGGACCTCGGTCTAGAGCCGGCCTCCTATCTGCTTTCGGAAGGCAGCGCCGCGCCCCGCTGGCAGTACTACCGCGTCGCCCCCGAGGGGCACAACACACTATCGACCCACCCTTCGCTGGCCGAACCGCCTTCGGGCACTGTCGGCAACCTCGTGAATTCGTGGTCGTCGGTCGACTCGACGACGACGGTCGCCGATCTAACAAACGCCACCTCGAACCTGTATTCGTGGCGCCGCGGCGTTCAGTTGTTCAATGGGCGAACCGAGCTCCTCGTCCAAGACGAATTCTCCGCCTCATCGAACACCGACGTCCTGTGGTCCATGCACACCGCCGCGAACATCTCCGTCGCCTCAGATGGACGATCGGCGCTGCTCTGGTTGGGAGGCCAAAGGCTACTCGCGCGGCTCTTGCCTGCCAGCGCGGGGACCTTCACAACGATGGCGGCCACCGCGCAGCCGACCTCGCCGCAGCCGGCGCAAGAGGCAAACTCTGGCGTCCGTAAACTAGCGGTCACGGCGGCCGTAGACGGGTCGGCGACAATCGCCGTCCAACTCACTCCACTCCCTCTCGGGTCCAGCGCGGAGGCCGCTCCCGCTCTCCGCGGGAGCGCTGCGCTCAGCACCTGGGTGCCGCCGAGCACGACTCCGTGCACCCTGAGTTCCCTCGCCGTCAACGGTGCCACTATTGACGGCTTCGATCCCGCTGTCGCTTCTTATGTGGTGCCTCAGCCAGTGGGGACGGCACCCCCAGCCGTGAGCGCGACTGCGGCGCAGGGGAGCGTCTCGGTGTCGCAGGGCACCGCAGACAACCGCAACGCGCTCCTCGTGGTGTCCGGTTCCGGCTGCTCCACCTCGAAGTATCGGGTCCTCTTCCCTCGTACTGATTTGACCATCCGCGCTGCAACCGCAACCGCCACCGCTGCAGGTTCACCCACATTCACGTTCGACGGCAAGCTCGCATCGTCGTGGAGTGCGCCAGCGTCCGGTGCCGCGATCACCTGGCACTTCTCCGGCCCCGTCTCACCGTCCTCCTTGGTCGTGCAGTGGGGGGCTGTACCCTCGTCAGACGCTTACACGCTCGAATGGTCGACGGACGGGCAGTCTTGGCAGTCCGTATCCGCAGATCTCCGGAAGACGTCGGCGAATGTCCAGATCTTCACCGTGAGCGGAGTCAGTAGTGCGCGGTTTCTGAGATTGTCCGCCTCCACGGCCATCGAGATACGGGAGTTCGAAGCGTTCGCCCGGACGCCGACAGACGATTGGTACACCTTCCCCGCCACCACTCTGACCGCCGTTTCAGTTGGCGGCGTGCCTGCCAAAATGGAACTGGGCAGTGGCGCGAGCGCATCCGTGACGTTCAGTGCGACGGGCGAAATCCCTAGCAATGTCGCGGTGCGATTCGTCACTCGCGGTTCGGGCGCTTTGTCCGTCTCGAACTCGGGAGAGGTGCGGGCCAACAAGGTCGGTGACGACGTGGTCGGTGTGATCGCGTCCTGGGGTGGAGTCACGGTGTCGTCGCAGGTGTCGGTGTCGGTGGTCGATTCGACGCGGTTGCGGGTTTATGCCACGGCCGATGGGTGGGCACAGAGCTCAACCCCGACCGTTGGGTACGGGTTCCAGGGCGGTTCCACGATCAAAGCATCATGGAACGGGAGCCCGGATCGGGTCGCGTATGCCACGTTCGATCTGTCGACTCTGGCGGGTAAGACGGTGACGTCGGCGGTGATCTCCGCCGAGATGGTCATCAGCGAGACCCGCGATAGTCAAAACGTCTCCCGGGTCGACGCGCACGCCACGACCGGCAGCTTCACCGAGGCGGGCCTGACCTACCAGAACCGGCCGACCCTGACCGATACCGTCGGCAGCTTCGTCGTCGACCGCACAAAGAAGATCGTCACCAGCGATCTGACCGCATCGATCGCCGCGGCCGCGACCGGCACCCCCGGCGCCTACACACTCGGGTTCACTCAAGACGACGCCGGCGCAACCGCGATCGCTGTCACCCTCACCACCCGCGAAGGCGGCACCGCCCCCTACATCGACATCACCCTCGCCCCCGCGGGCTGAAACTGAAAGCAAACATACCGTCACTAACCTCGCCACCACACTGGATGAAACGATCATTGGTTAATCGGAACGCACTGCCCTGGACGCAGAGAGAACACCGTGCGGCGAATGAGCGGGGACTGCTTCGGACAATCGGGCGACGTGCGGGCATGAACTGCCGCGTACAGCTTTGCATCCCTGAACTGAAGCTCGGGGCCAGATGCTACTGGGCAGCTACCAAGGAATCCAGCCCCGGCGCATTGACTCGCCCCGGCATGTCTGGAGAGCGAATTGCTGGTGTCAGCCGGCTCTCTCGACCGGTTCGATGCGAGCGTAGTCGAGCTGGTCGACCTCGAGTGGTGTGAAGTCGTCGATCGAACCGTGGGTGCGTTCGGTGTTGAACCACAGCACCCAGGACGCGGTCGCCGCCTCTACCTGTTCGACGTCCCGCCAGGGGCCGTCGTGGCGGATGAGCTCGGACTTGTAGGGCCCGATCTGCGACTCCGCGAGGGAATTGTCAAACGCATCCCTGACGGACCCTAGCGGCTCGGGTGCGGGAGCTGGAGCAAGAAGTATGGAAGTTGCGTCGCGCCAACGAGATCCTCAAGCGTGCGGCGAGTTTCTTCGGGGCGGAGCTCGAACGCCAACACCGGAAGTAGTCGCGTTCATCGACGCGAACAAGGACCAAACCGTCGAGGGTCGCCCGCTCGGAGTCGAGCCCATCTGCGCAGTACTGCAGGTGGCTCCGAGCACGTACTACGCCGCCCGTGATCGGGCGCCGTCGGCGCGAACGGTGAACGACGCGGTCGTGACGCCGGAGCTGGTGCGGCTGTGGATGGAGGACTACTGCGCCACGGGGTTCGCAAGCTCTGGAGGCGGGCGGCCGTGCATGGCTTCAGATCGGCCGGGACCAGACCGGTCGGTTGATGCGTGCTGCTGGGATCGAGGGCGCGAGACGGTCTAAGCGGGTCAAGACGACAAGACCGGGTCCGACGTCGGCACGGCATCCGGACCTGGTGCGGCGGGAGTTCATTGCGACCGCCCCGAACCGGCTCTGGGTGACGGATCTCACGTTCGTGCCGACCTGGGCAGGCGTCACCTACGTCTGCTTCATCATCGACGCGTTCAGTCGCATGATCGTGGGCTGGCGGGTCGCATCGCACATGCGCACCGAGATGGTGCTCGACGCGGTCGGGATGGCCCGCCGGTCCCGGGGCCGGCACCACGACGACCTACGGTGTCACTCCGACGCGGGATCTCAATTCACATCGATCCGCTATGGCGAACGGCTAGCGGAGATCGGGGCCACCCCGTCAATCGGCACCGTCGGTGACAGCTATGACAACGCCCTGGCAGAGACGGTGAACGGCTACTACAAAGCCGAACTCGTCCGCGGACCCGCCCGATCCGGGCCATGGAAGACCATCGAGGACCTCGAGCTCGCGACCCTCAGCTGGGTGCACTGGCACAACACGCAACGCCTCCACGGCTACCTCGGCGACATCCCGCCCGTCGAGTTCGAGCAGGCGTTCTATACTGACCAAGCCCGCCGCGATCAGCTAGCGGGAATCAAGTAGCGCAAGTCTCCATCAGACCCAGGGCGCTTCGCATTCCGCAGATACGCCATGAGCGCGTGACCCCTTGTCAAGAAATTCAAGCTCGGCCCACATAACAGCTCTTCGACCGAACTTGGTTGTAGGACTTCCAACTGCCACGGTGCCCGACGGTGCCCCGAACTGCTGTTAGCTCTCGAACCCTCGCGTTCCGGTCCGGATCGTAGCCGGGTTGCCCACTGCTATTGCTCCAGCCGGGACGTCCGTCAATACGATCGCTCCTGCCCCGACCGTCGCGCCCGCACCGATCGTTACTTCCCCAAGAATCGCGGCACCCGCACCCACATGAACTCCGTCACCAAGGGTCGGTGCCGAGCCACCCGAACGACGAGCACCCAGTGTGACGTTGTGGTGCAGTACTACGTTGTTCCCGATCACACTGCGATCGTGCACGACCAGACCTCTCGCGCCGTGACGCAAATCCAACCCCGTGCCGACGCGGGTAGAGGGAGGGAACTCGACTCCGAACACAAACCGCAAGATGTTCTGAGGAATGATCCCGAGACGTCCAAGCCTCGTTGAAACGTACACGAGCCGCACAGCCAATGCGCCGGTCGAGTCTCCGCGTTCTGCACTCACATGTCGACAATACCAAAATCCGGGGGGGTGTTCGATAGTCCTGTCACATACGTCTCGGTCCGATCCTCCCCGAATCCCCGTGGACTGGCCGCGCACGTACAGATACCGATTCGTCAAGCTTTGGGAGAGCCTCGGGGGACGCAGAATACGTCGTAGCGTCCTGCTCTTGGGGCAAAGGCACGTCGGAGTGGAGGCGGGACGCAAAGACGGTCCACATAACGATCGATATCGCGCTCATTGTCGTTATCCCCGAGTACGCAAAGCCCCCTGCAATGGCGAACACAGCCGCCAGCCACGATCCAGGATATCCCTTCCTTCGCAGGACGATAAGTACCTGCGCAAGCAGGAGACAGAGGACTCCGACGCCTCCAAGATCGAAAGCAAGTATCGCATACCCATTTTCCAGGCTGGTTTCGAGCAGCGTCCCCTTGAGCTGGTAGCTCGAGCCCCAGCCATTCCCGAGTATCAGCACAGAGCCGATGTTCTGCATGATGTAGTCGGTCGCCACACTTCGAGCCGCAGCGGAGTTACCGTCATCTCCCGTGAATCGCTCGGCCAGACCTGAAAAAATCTGCAGATTGAAAACCAGCGCGCTTCCGAGCCCGACGACAACGATCATGGTCACGAAGGAACGCACAGTCCTCATTGCGGCAAAGACGAGAAATAGTAGACCGATAGCCGCAAAAATCGTGGGCGTGCGCGACTCGGAGAGCACGACCGCGACCGCGAGGATCAGCGCGAAAACGTAACGGAGCACAGCCCTTCGCACGCCTACGAGAAGTGGAATTACTAGTGCGGCCGCCAAGCCCAGATCGAGGGGGCTGTCGAACGTGCCGAGAGGCCGAACTGCCAGAGCGAATTGGAGCAAGGCGCTCCAAGGGAGCAGCGTACCAGTGATCCATTGAAACACGACGAGAAGAGACTCGAAGATCATCAGGGATATGAGGATTCTGGCAATCTTCGTGATCGTGCCGGGACGCAAAATTTCCGAAACGCGCAGGGAGAAGAAGAACAAAACTCCCGCTAGAACCGAATTCGTCAGCCCGATGAGCGAGGTCGGCCCGCTCTGGACAATCGCGACAACCGCAAAGAGTACGACCGCGAGGCTCAGAAGTCCGTGAATGATCCTATGGCGTCGCAACTCCTCCGCCACAGAGGGGACGTTGGACAGGAAGAAGAAGGGCGCCCAGGTTAGGAGCAAGAGCGTCGCGGGATGAATGGCGGCGCTGCCCTGCCAGTTGCCGATAAGGACCCATCCGCCCGTTGAGGGAATGAGAATCCGCAAGGCGAGGATTACACCAAGGACGAGAATCGGTCGTCTCTGTAGCGTAAGGGCGATCGCTACACACACCACCATCCAGACGGCTAGTTGAGCCATGGTCGCGCCTCCTACGGGTTCGACGTGATCCCGCCCGCGGGGGGCAGGACACCGTCGTCGATGATACGCCTGACGAGTGCATCGCTGTAGGTTTGCGCGATCTGGTCGTCATTTGGTGTACGTAGAACACCCGCGTCGTTCGCCCGATCATGCCCCCGCGTGTTATGGCGCCACAACGCAGAGATCTGGGTTCCGAGCAAGACAGGAAATGTTCTGGGGCGATCGCTGATCTGGGAAACTCGGATTTCCGCATTTACTGCCTGCGCGTGGAGCCAGACATCATCCGCTTGCGGCGAAACCTCCCGAAACGCGTCGCCGGCCTTGCGAAGATGATTCAAGAATGAAGGTGGGTAAATAACCCCCGACACGCCGGTTAAAAATGTGCCATAACTAGCTGTCTTAGTGAGCACTGGCCCCCACGTCACGTACAGCGACGGTCTACCTCCACTGATTCCAAAGGAGTGCGCCCTGAAGCAGTGAATGATCGAAGGGTTCTCGGAATGAGCCGCCAACAGAGCTCGCAACCAATCCCGCGGATACACGATATCGTCGTCTGCCGTGACTAGCGGCACCGTGTGATCGTCGATCGAATTCACGTAGGGGAAGTACTTTGCATGTGGCCCCATCTTTGGCGCTTCGATAACTTCGAGACCGCGACGCCTCAACCGTCGGAGCGTCTTCAGGCCATCAGCTGCCTGGCGATCCTGAGCGCTGTCCAAAGCCAAGATCAGCCGACCCGGGCGTACTTCACCAGCAGCGATGCTCTCAATCGCGTGATGGACCGTCCGCAGCCGGCGCCCGTGTGACGTCAGGCTGATAGCGACATTCGCATCCCCAGTCACGGGGCGTCGACTGAACCTGTTCGTCACAGAACCGAGAGCGTACTGCAACATTCGCGCCAGCAGGTCACTGTATCGCTGCAATCCTCTATGCATATCTAACCCTTTGGATGAACTTTCCGGTCATTCGGATGCTCGCCGCAACAGTCGGGCGCCCGCTCGCGCTAGTGACCTGAAATCGCTCGGACGAATCCGATAGAAGTCTGCCCAACTGAACTGGTGATTCCTGATAGTAAAGGCGATGCACATATTGCTGGATACGAGGTTACCCGCCAGCGTCGCGAGCGCCGCACCAACCCCGCCCAGCGGCGGAACCAGAACGAAAAGCAAAACGACGTTGAGTGCGCAGGCGACGAGGATGCTGTAGCTGCGCAGCTCTGGGCGCCCTCGCGCACTCAGCGTCGCGCCCGCGATGGAGCCCGGCACGCCAACGACGACCGCGAGGGCCGCAACCAAGGCGATGGGGATAGCCCCCGAGAACTCGACGCCGAAAACGAGCGGGAGCCACCACCCGATCGGCGCGAGAACGACGATGGCACAGAGCAGACAGGCGATGAAGGTCGCTCGAGCGGCCAGACCCGCCCGAGCATTGTCCCGTTGCGCGGCGTCGCTGGAGAACATAACCTCTCGCGTCGCGGAGTTGATGATCAGCGGCACTTCGCTCACGTTGACAGCGACCGCATAGAGACCCAGCTGCGCCGCACCTCCCAGGGGGAGGATCAGGAGCTGATCGATGCGCATGAGCAGCACCCCCGCAACCGATCCGAGCCACGCCTTCGTCCCATACGCGAACGTACGACGGGAGGATGTGGGTCGAGAGGTACGAGCCAAACTCGGCTTCGCCCCGATGAGTCGCACGTAGGCGAAACCGGCAAGAACTGGACCGAGCACGGTGACGAGCGTGGCAGTAAAAAGCGTGAGCTGGCCCGCGAGAGCGAAGCCGACGATTCCGGCGATGCGCAGGCTGCCGTTCAGAACGCGCTCCGTTGCGACAACTCCCCACATGTGCAGCCCAGCGGCTGTCCCGCGCAACAACGCGACCAAGAGGCCCGGGATCGTTGCCACTGTCGCGATGGTCATCAGCGTAGCGAGCCCGGACGAACCGCCTTGCGTGAGGATAGGGGAGGCCAGCCACACGATCACTACGGAGAGCATCCCCGTGCCCAGCAGGGACGACACCAGCGCGAGCCACGTCACGCGTCGGAGGTACGATCTCCGGGCGAGGACGTTCGTAACTGCATCAGGCAGGCCCAGCGTCGCGATGGCGACCGCCAGCATGAACGGCGCCGTCGCGGCCGCGAGATCTCCTCGCCCGTCGACATCGAGCGCGCGCGCCAGAATCGGCGCCGTGACGAGGACGGCTATCGGCGGAAATCCATTGCCCAGGATGGACAGCGCCACATGGCGGGCGTGCGAGCCGCTCACGCGCGCGCGCCACGCAATCCAAGGATCAACGACCACGTCTGCTCGCGGAACATCTCTCGGCGCGCCTCGCTCGACCGCATGACATCCGCGATCCGTGCCCGGCGTTCCTCGGGATCGACGGTAGCCGCCTCGGCGATCTTCTGGGCGAGTGTGCCAGCGTCGTGGATGTCGGTCGCCAGCCCCATCTCTTCCAGTACCGAGGCGAATCGCACTTGATGATCGTCGACGTGCTCGGCGTTCGCGTGACGCCGACCGAGGACCAACGGCCACACACCAGCATCCAGGGAGCCAAAGACATTGCCGGGACTGGCCTGCGATATGAAGATGTCGGCCCACTCCAGCGACTCGGCGACGCCCTGAGGCGTAAGATAGTCGACCGCACGCTCGACGCGATCGGAAATCGCAGACCACTCCCCGACGCCGTACTGGACGATGTAGTGGTGGTCTCCCGCCTCGTCAACGGCAAGAGCGACGGCGTCGAGCAAGCGCTGGAACGGTTGCTCATGGGTTCCGACGGAGACGTAAATGTTCATCGGCTTCTCGTCACCTGTTCCCGATGCGGGTAGTCCGTCAGCTGCGTATCCCACTGGCACACATAAAGATCCGTGACCGGCTTCGTCAGCCTGGCGGTCATCGTGGCGTTGTCGACGCGATCGAAGCACTCGATGAATACGTTCTTCGTATCGAAGAAGAGCTTCCCGGCGAAGAAAAAGGGGACCGCCGCCGCCGCCCCACTGCTCACGATGATCTCTGGGCGCTCTCGTCTCAGCACCGAGAACGCTCGCTTGAGATTGATGAGCAACGCCTTGACGCTTCGATTCGTCGGCCAGTACAGGCCGTAGGACCTCATTCCGCTGATCTTGCTGGCCGCGTCGGGCTTCAGGAACGTGGCGATCGCGATATCCACGCCCTCGGGCTGGGGTAGAAGAGCAAGCAGCTGGTCGAGGTGACCGCCGCTGCTGCACACGAACAGGACACGCGTAGATGTGGTCACGAGCTGAGCCTCTCCGCCCGCTGTACCCACATGTCCGCAGCGCTCTGCATCGAGAAGGGGCGGATGTAATCGATCATCTCCTCGGCCGGTGCGACGGCGCCGTCGAGCATGTCGACCACTCCATCGGCCAGGGCAGCGGAATCGCCGACCGGATAAGTGCGCATGATGTCGTCGCGGTCCCCCAGAGCGCGATGCATCTCGTCCGGCCCGATGGCGTCGGCCGCGAGGACAGGCGTGCCCACCGCCATGGATTCCAGGAGCACGATGCCCCACGCTTCGCTTCGCGCGCTGTGGACGAGGACATCGGCCGCGGCCATGAACGGGTACGGGTTGCTGTGCCCGCCGTGCGCCGTGATAGTCAAGAGCCCGCGCGGGTCGTGGAACGCGTCGAGTTCCTCACGCAACGGCCCTTCGCCGACAATGTGCCAGTGCAACGGGCGATCGATGGAGAGCAACGCATCGCGGGTGATGTCCAAGCCCTTCCGACGAATCAGGCTGCTGACCGACACGATGTGCTGGCCAGACCCGAAGTCCACCGAGGCGGACGCAACGAGATCGTTGGTCTTGGCGATATCGACGGTGCTCGGAATGATCGCCGGCCGCGTCCGGAGGCGGTAGACGTCCACCATCGAGTCCGCCACGGTCTGCGTGTTGGCGCTGATGTGCTCGCGGTGATTGAAGATCCAACCGATGAGGTTCTGCTTGGCACGGCCGAAGCGGATGTACTCGGCGTGATCAGTCGGGTCGAGGTCCTCGCAGTAGTTGTAGACATGGTGGCGCGCGCCCGGAAGACCATCGACCATGGCGCAGGCCAAGATGCTCGACCACAGCTTGACGATCACGAGTGCGGGTGGGATGCGCCGCAGGACGACATAAAGACGACGAGCGACGTCCGCAGTAGCCAGGTGGCTCTCGAGCCCGAGATCGTGAACGATCACGCCATCTGAGATCTCGGACGCGAGCCCCTGCCCGCCGCGATGGAGGATGACGTGGATCTCGTGGCCTTGACTCGCCAAGTAGTTGGCTACGATGACCGTCTGACGTTCCGCGCCGCCGAACCTTAGGTGCGGTTGGAGGAAGATGATCCTCGCCATGTAGTGGATACCCCCGGGTGATCGCGTGCGGTGCCAGATAGGTCATCGGGCTAGGCCGCGGATGAGACGGTACCATTCATGTGTGTCCGTCTAATGACATAACGGACTCGATTGCGTACGGCGGACGAAGGGCTCTTAGCGTGCCGGAGTTGCGGACCGCCGAAGCCGTCGAGCTGCTTCCCGCCGTCGTTCTGGGCGTCGCTCGCGAAGTCGGATCTCGCGCTCTCATCATCAAGGGACAGGGCCTCTCCATCCAGGGTCTACGCCCTCCCCGTACTTCCGGCGACGTCGACATCTGGGTGGCACCGGCAGACTTCGAGATATTCGTCACTGAGATGAAGTCGCGCGGCTGGTACGACCGCGACGAGAAGGTGCTTGCGCCCCTCACCGGGCCGGCCAGCGTTTTCACGGTTCACTCGGTCACCCTCAACGGGCCGGGCTGGCCGATCGCGTTGGACGTCCACCGGTGCTACCCCGGCTTCTTCGCCCCGCCGACGCACCTTTTCGACGAGATCTGGGCCGCAAGAGAGTTCGTCGAGTTGGGTGGACAATGGTGCCCCGTCCCCCAAACCGCCGATCACTGGCTCCTCGCGATGCTCCATTCTCTCCGCGATGGCAATGTCGCCCAGCTGGAGCAACTCGAGGAAGGGGCTCGGAACATGCCCCCCGAGGCCTTCCTGAGTCTTCGAGAGCGAGCGGTGACGCTCGGGGCAGCGCAGCCCCTTCGCGAGCGCCTCGGATCGTGGGGGTGGCAGTTCGCGCCCCCGGGCCGCGAGGAAAAGCGACTTCTCGCGGAATGGGATCTCGCGATCTCCGATGCGCCGCACGGCGATCTCGCCCATGTTTCCGAACTGGTCCGCGCCCGCGGGTGGGTACGATTCGTCGTGGTATGGCGCGCAGTCTTCCCTCCCGAGAAGACGTTCCGCCTTTTCCACGAGGTGGGTCCTGGCCGTTGGGGCCTCTTCCTTGCGTACGCGCGACGCTGGAAGGGTGGCGTCGCCGCTATTCCTCGAATGGTGTCCTATGCGCGAAGAATGGGTCGCTTCAGCCGGAGAGAAGACTCCGCATCCTCAGCAACGAACCAGACCCCGCTGACCTAGATCTACGAGGAACGCCTCCACGTCGTTTGCGATGTCGTCGTGCAGAGACTCCGCTTCCTCACTCAGTCGCGCGACGATCTGTGCCGCGGAGATCGGCCCGCTCTCCGCGACGATCGACCAGATGGCCGCTCCCCAGCCGTCCAGCACCACGGGGGGTTCCATTGACCCGCGACGGGCGAGATAGACCTCAGCTTGGTCGGTCGTCGCACATACGACGTCATCGCCGAGGCTCCATTGCGCCTCGGCGGCCATCACACCAAGCTCGCGGAGCGACCGAACAGCGTGATTCAGCCGAGTCGGTGCGAAGCCCAACGACCGGGCGAGCTCGTCCCCGGGTGTTCCATTCAGCCGGCACCAGACCGTCAGGAGGTCATCAGCCAGGATAACGAGTCGATTGTCCTGCGTGAGAACGACTACTGAGGTCGCGGCCCGCACTGCTTCCTTCACGCCTCCGCGCCACAGCCCGTCCGGCCGCGCGGAAGTGGAACGCCGAGAAAGGTCTAACCCGCCGTTCCAGGGAACGCGAGCCGGGGCGGCCGAGAAAACGACGAGCCCGATCTTCGGTCCCATCGGCATTTGCTCGTCAATCATCGCGCGCAGAAAAGACAAGAGCCCGGGGCGATCGGCTCCCCGGACGGTCGACTCGAAGGCCCTGTGGATCGCCTCGGCGCCACCGAGGGAGCTGTCTTCGGCAACGAAGGCTACGCCGGAAAGTTCTCGCAGCCGTCCGTTGGAGTCAACACGCCCGGCACGATCAACGGCGATCTGCCTCCCCTCCGCTTCCGTCCCGCCGACGACCAAGACGAGTTCACCGGTCTCGACGTCCCGTAGCGCGCCCCGAACAAGCCAGATGTGCTCCCGCAGGGTTTCGTGCGTCACCGGTGTTCCGTCCTTCCTCCGTCGTCTCATCCCTTTCGATACTGCCATCCGTGCCGTGACGGCCGGGGTCAGGCCCTCGGTATCATGAGCCGGACCCGTAGTCCTGTTCCAAACAGAACAGTGGGGGCCGACGGCAGAGGAGACTGGGACAATGCAGTTCGCCACGCCCGATCCTCCCTCGATCGATGCCCTCGGGGCGCAGTTCCGGCTTACGGGTGCTGGCCAGCTCCCGGAAGAGACTCGGGGATTGATTGCAACAGTATGGCGGGACTGCCTCGTCCCGACCGGCGTGGGCGGCCCCCTTCGCACGCTCGAGGTCTCCGAGACGATGTTCTCCGACCTCGCTCGCGGCCTCTCCGACCTCTCCACCCAGGTCACCCTCGCCGCCCTGGATGCACTCCGGGGTACTCGGCTCCTCCTCCACGCCGCGGGTGTCACCGCAGACGATGGACGCGTCCTCGCGCTGGTCGGTCCCTCCGGGCGCGGTAAGACGACCGCCGCGACCCACCTCGGCCGGCACTTCGGGTATGTCAGCGACGAGAGCGTCGCAGTCGACCTCGACCTGGCCGTGTGGCCGTACCGCAAGCCGCTGTCGGTGATCGTCGACGGAAAGCCGTTCAAGCAGCAGATCGCTCCGAGCGACCTGGGCCTGCGGCCGCTCCCCGATGCGCCCTTGCGTCTGGCCGGCATCACCCTCCTGGACCGACAGCCCGACACGGACGACCCCGGTCTTCGGACCGTCGATCTCATCGACGCCATCTGCGAGCTGACCCCGCAGATCAGCTATCTGCCCGAGCTCCCCTCCCCCCTGCAGTACGTCGCGCGAATCGTCGATCAGGTGGGTGCCGTCACGCGGCTCGTCTACCGGGATGCCGCTGAGCTGCCCGAGATGGTGACGGCGATGTTCGCATCGCAGCCCGCCGCCGCTCAGGAGTGGTCGGTGGCGCCGCGCCCTGCGCAGACGGGCCCCTGGCGCTGCGCCGAGGTCGACGACGCGATCCTGGTCGAGGGCCGCGCATGCATCCTTCGCGATGGCGTCGTCACCGCCCTCGACCACCGCGGCTGTCTCGTCTGGAGAATGTGCCTCGAGGGCGCGACGTCCGAGCAGATCACGGCGGCGGCGATCACCGCGTTCGGCGCCCCGGCCGACGGCGCGGCCGCGGAGCTGATCGCCCAGACGCTCGACGAGCTCCGCACCCACGGCTTCGTCTCGCCCGCATGACCTCCTCCGCCGACACCACGGTCCGGCCGACCCGCTGGCGACGCGTCCGTCGTTCCCCCCTCACGCATCTCGCGCTGGCTCTCCTCCTGCTCGCACTCGTGCAGGGTTTCGTGATTAAGCCGTTCCAGGTCCCGTCCGAGTCCATGTCCCCCACCCTGGAGACCGGTGACCGCATCCTCGCGAGCCGCATCGCCTACTCCGTCTCCGCTCCCGGGGCCGGCGACATCGCGGTGTTCTCACGCCCGGAGAGCTGGGGCCCGACTGCGGAGCGCAGCCCTCTCCGCATCGCGGTCGGGTGGGTCGGCGACATCGTCGGGTTCGGCCCGAGCAATCACGATGCGCTCGTCAAGCGCATCGTCGGCGAACCGGGGTCGACCGTCCGCTGCTGCACCGACCAGGGCGCGGTCGAGGTGAATGGCATCCCTCTCGCCGAAGAGTACGTCGTGAACGATCTTCCCTTCACCCCCGGGGTGAGCGACTGCACCACCACCCCCCTGTCGCCCCGCTGCTTCGGACCGATCACCGTTCCCGACGGAGAGTTCCTCGTGATGGGCGACAATCGGGCGAATTCCGCTGATTCGGTGATCGCCTGCCGAGGAATTCCCTCTGCGTCGGCCGGGTGCGCGCGCTTCGTCCCCCGCGGGGACATGCTCGGGAAAGTCGTCTCGATCGTGTGGCCGCTCGACCGCCTCCGCCTGTTCTCCGACGGCGGCTGAACGCGCCGTCTGCGGAGGACGCGGCCCCGGATGCCACGACCCTGCGGCGCGGTCGTCCGCAGCGCCTCTCAGCCCGCTGCGGCGAACAGCGCACCGCAGGACGCGTCGACCGTGACCGGAGTCTCCGACGCCGTGGGCGTGTGCCGCAGCTGCAGTGGACCGAGCGGACCCTCGGGCAGCTGGACGGTCGACGACACCGTCCGCGACTGCCCCTGAGGGACCACCACGAGCCGGCTCAGCGCGCTGTTGCCGTCCTGGGATCCGGAACGGTCGAAGCCGGACTCCTCGCTCGTCGCGGGTTCCGTCGCGATCACCTGACCGCCCGGCGGCGCGAAGAACAGCACGTCCAGCATCATCGACGTCCGGGGCAGACCGAAGTTGCCGTTCCGGGCGCCGAGCGTGTACTTGCTCTGGATACTGTCGGGGATCGAGTTCGTCAACGTCGTCGTCGTCGTGATCGTTCGCGCGGTGGCGTCGCACGTGGCCGCGACCGATTGGCCGAGGTGGTACTCGAGCTTCCCGACCGAGTAGTCGTTGAGGTAGGTCCCCACCTGCGTGGCCTCGGTGTTCTCCGTGCGCAGAGCGCCGTCCAACCCGAGCTCCCTCGAGAGTCGCTGCGCCTCCTCGTCCGTGAACGACAACAGCAGACGCTGCTCCTGCGCCGAGGTGCTGAGCGCGTCCAGCATCTTCGCCGGATCCCACGCGCCCGAGGTCAGGTGGCTGAAGACGGCCCGCGAAACCTCGGAGAAGAACACATCCGAGTCGCGACCGGAGGGGAACCGCTCGTATGCGTCGCTGAGCAGCACCTTCACGGCGTTGTCGCCGGTGATCTGCTCGCCCGCGACGTCCACGGGACCCGCGACCGCGAGCATGTGCGACAGCACGACCGGATCGATGGAGATCACCCCGTCGAACCGTTCGCCGTTCGTCCTGCTCCACAGGTCTTGGAAGAGCTGCACGGTCGTCGGGTAGCTCGGCGTCATCGTGTAGTCCTGCGAGTAGCGCGCGAACGTGGACGGATACAGACCGAGCGTCTCCGCGGGGATGTCGCTGAACTGCTCTCCCGCGGTGCCTTCCTCGTAGAACGTCGCCGAACTCGCCTGGTCCAGCAGCTCGAACTTGCCCTGGTCGACCTTCATGATGATGCTCGCCGCCGGGTTTCCGCCGGTGGCCCGGATCTCGGCGTTGTTCTGAAAGACGATGAGATACGTCTTGCTCCCCTCGCCGCCCGCCATGCTCAGCAGGGTCGGCAGGTACCGGTTCACGACGTCGAGGGTCGGGGCCGTCCGATCGATGACGTCGCGGATCTCGCCCACCGGTCCCGCGACGGGTCCGAGGAGCTGATCCGACCGGATGCCGTCCGTCTCGGCCTTCGCGGCCGCGAACGCCTGCGACACGGCGGGGATCGACGCCTGCGCTTGCTGGAACGGCTGAAGATCGAACCCGCCGCCCTCGAGCGCGAGCTTCTTGATGTCGAGGTCGGCGATCATCTGCATCCCGGGCGGCAACGCGTCGCGCACGAGGATGTCGACCGCCCGGGTCACGCGCGAGACGGCATCGATGTTCGCCCCGACGACGGGGACGTCGGATGCCATCTGCCACAGGGGCCCCTGCACAGTCGCGGCTGCGCGGGCTGTGCGCACGCTCACGTCTTCCGCGGCCGCCTGGAGGCCTGCCTCGTCCTTCGCCTCGACGAGGGACGTGAGCTTTCCGAGGACGGCCTTCGAGGCCAAGAGGTCTTCGCGCACCTCCACGGCCTGGACGGTCAGGGTGGCGCCCAAGACGCCGACCACCGCGACCGTTCCGCCGAGGACACCCAGCACTCCTCCCACGACCCAGGGCCACGCGCGCCGACGACGCGACGTCGCCCCCGTCCCCTCGGTGGTGTCCGCGCCGTGCTCCGCCGCGAGGGCGGAGGACTCGGCGTCGTCGCGCGGACTCGACGACGCACTGTTCCTGGCATCCCGACGGAGGTTCTCACCCATGCGGTGAATCCTAGGTCAGACGACCTGGACGGCTTCTGTTCGCCCGCCCATCGGCATCGCGATCTCTCACACGAAGAGGGGCGCCAGCGCGAAGCCGATCCCGACGAAGACCGAGCTGAGCCCACCGATGATGGGCAGGGCCGTCGTGCCCGGCCGGCGGCCGACGAGGTACCCGACGACGGCCAGCACCACCCCGACCCCGGCGACCGTCAGGCCGAGCAGCGGCGCCCGGTCGACGATCGTGGCGGAATCGGCCTGGAGGAGCAGCAGCGCACCGATCGCCGGCACCCCGGCCGCCGCGATCGCGAGCAGGAGGGACACGACGCCGAGGATGCGGGAGAGCGGCTTCACCCGAGCGACTCTACCCGGCGACATCGCACGGCCCCGAAGGGCGACCCCCACGCACGACGAAGGGCCGGGCCCGAAGGCCCGGCCCTTGCCGGTCAGTCCGAAGAGGACTTACTTGAGGATCTTGGTGACGGTACCGGCACCGACGGTGCGGCCACCCTCACGGATCGCGTAGCCGAGGCCCTCTTCCATGGCGATCGGCTGGATGAGCTCGACCGACATCTCGGTGGTGTCACCGGGCATGACCATCTCGGTGCCCTCGGGCAGCGTGATGACGCCGGTCACGTCCGTGGTACGGAAGTAGAACTGCGGGCGGTAGTTCGTGAAGAACGGGTTGTGGCGGCCGCCCTCTTCCTTGGACAGGATGTACGCCGTGCCCTCGAAGTTGGTGTGCGGGGTGACCGAACCGGGCTTCACGACGACCTGGCCGCGCTCGACGTCGTCACGCTTGGTGCCGCGCAGGAGCAGACCACAGTTCTCGCCGGCCCAGGCCTCGTCGAGCTGCTTGTGGAACATCTCGATACCCGTGACCGTGGTCTTCTGCGTCGGGCGGATGCCGACGATCTCGACCTCGGAGTTGATCGCGAGGGTACCGCGCTCGGCGCGACCCGTGACGACCGTTCCACGACCGGTGATGGTGAAGACGTCCTCGATGGGCATGAGGAACGGCTTGTCCTTGTCACGCACCGGGTCGGGGATGGACTCGTCGACGGCCTCCATGAGCTCGACGATCGAGTTGACCCACTGCTCGTCACCCTCGAGAGCCTTGAGGCCCGAGACGCGCACGACGGGGGCGTTGTCGCCATCGAAGTCCTGCGAGGAGAGGAGCTCGCGCACCTCGAGCTCGACGAGCTCCAGGATCTCCTCGTCGTCGACCATGTCGGCCTTGTTCAGCGCGACCAGCAGGTAGGGGACGCCGACCTGCTTGGCGAGCAGCACGTGCTCACGCGTCTGGGCCATCGGGCCGTCGGTCGCCGCGACCACGAGGATCGCGCCGTCCATCTGAGCGGCACCGGTGATCATGTTCTTGATGTAGTCGGCGTGACCGGGCGCGTCGACGTGAGCGTAGTGACGCTTCGGGGTCTCGTACTCGACGTGCGAGATGTTGATGGTGATACCGCGCTGGCGCTCTTCCGGCGCCGAGTCGATCGACGCGAAGTCACGCTGAACGTTGGTGGCCGACGGGAACTTGTCGGCGAGCACCTTCGAGATGGCAGCGGTGAGCGTGGTCTTGCCGTGGTCGACGTGACCGATCGTTCCGATGTTCACGTGCGGCTTGGTCCGCTCGAACTTGGCCTTAGCCACTGGGTCCTCCTCAGGACGGTCGTGCAGAGTCACGGGCGCTGGATTGCGACCGGTTCTCTACGGGGATGGTTCTCAGGTTACTAGAGAGTCGGTATTGAGTTTGAGCGGATGCCGGGAACCCGGCCGGGGCACGAGCTCCCGGCATCCGTGAGAGCGGTGTTACTCGCCCTTGTTCTTCTGGATGATCTCGTCGGCCACGGCCTTCGGGACATCGGCGTAGCTGTCGAACTCCATCGAGTAGACGGCGCGACCCGAGGTCTTCGAGCGCAGGTCACCGATGTAGCCGAACATCTCCGACAGCGGCACGTTGGCCCGGACGACCTTGACGCCGGCGGCGTCTTCCATCGACTGGATCTGGCCACGACGGGAGTTCAGGTCACCGATGACGTCACCCATGTACTCCTCGGGAGTACGGACCTCGACGGCCATGATCGGCTCGAGGATCGTGGGGTTCGCCTTGCGGACGGCCTCCTTGAAGCCCATCGAACCGGCGATCTTGAACGCCATCTCCGAGGAGTCGACGTCGTGCGAGGCACCGTCGAGCAGGATCGCCTTGACACCCACCATGGGGTAGCCGGCGAGCACGCCGACGTTCATGGCGTCCTGGAAGCCCTGGTCGGTCGGCGAGATGTACTCGCGCGGGATACGACCACCGGTGACCTTGTTCTCGAACTCGTAGGTCTTGTCGGCCGTGACCTCGAGGGGCTCGAGCGCGAACTGGATCTTCGCGAACTGACCCGAACCACCGGTCTGCTTCTTGTGGGTGTAGTCGTGGCGGTCGACCGACTTGCGGATCGTCTCGCGGTAGGCCACCTGCGGCTTTCCGACGTTGGCCTCGACCTTGAACTCGCGCTTCATGCGGTCCACGAGGATGTCGAGGTGCAGCTCGCCCATGCCCTTGATGACCGTCTGGCCGGTCTCGGAGTTCTGCTCGACGCGGAACGTCGGGTCCTCTTCCGCGAGCTTCTGGATGGCGACACCCAGCTTCTCCTGGTCGGCCTTGGTCTTGGGCTCGATGGCGACCTCGATGACCGGCTCCGGGAACGTCATCGACTCGAGGACGACCTGGTTGGCCGGGTCGCACAGGGTGTCACCGGTGGTGGTGTCCTTGAGGCCGATGACGGCATAGATGTGACCGGCGGTGACCGAGTCGACCGGCATCTCCTTGTTGGCGTGCATCTGGAAGATCTTCCCGATGCGCTCCTTCTTGCCCTTGGTCGCGTTGACGACCTGGGCGCCGGAGTCGAGGTGACCCGAGTAGACGCGGATGTAGGTGAGGCGACCGAAGAACGGGTGCGTCACGATCTTGAACGCGAGCGCCGCGAAGGGCTCCTCACGGTCGGCGTGACGCTCGATGACGATCTCTTCGTCCTTGGGGTCGTGCGCCTCGATGGCGGGCACGTCCAGGGGCGACGGGAGGTAGTCCACGACCGCGTCGAGCATGGGCTGCACGCCGCGGTTCTTGAACGCCGAGCCACAGAGGACCGGGTACAGCTCCGAGTTGATCGTCATCTTGCGGATGGCGCCCTTGATCTCGGCGACCGTGAGCTCCTCACCACCGAAGAACTTCTCGAGGAGCGCGTCGTCGGACTCGGCGACGGTCTCGAGCAGCTGCTGGCGGTACTCGGCGGCCTTGTCGGCGAGGTCGGCCGGGATCTCCTGGATCTCGTACTTCGCGCCCATGGTCACGTCACCCTTGGCATCGCCGGGCCACACCAGGGCGCGCATCTCGACGAGGTCGATGACGCCGACGAAGTCGTTCTCGGCACCGATGGGGAGCTGGATGACGAGCGGCTTGGCCTTCAGGCGGTTGACGATCGTGTCGACCGTGAAGTAGAAGTCGGCGCCCAGCTTGTCCATCTTGTTGACGAAGCAGATGCGGGGGACGTCGTACTTGTCGGCCTGACGCCACACCGTCTCGGACTGGGGCTCGACGCCCTCCTTGCCGTCGAAGACGGCGACGGCACCGTCGAGCACGCGGAGCGAACGCTCGACCTCGACCGTGAAGTCGACGTGTCCGGGGGTGTCGATGATGTTGATCTGGTTCTTGTCCCAGAAGCAGGTGACGGCGGCGGAGGTGATCGTGATGCCACGCTCCTGCTCCTGCTCCATCCAGTCGGTGGTCGCGGCACCGTCGTGCGTCTCACCGATCTTGTGGTTGACGCCCGTGTAGAACAGGATGCGCTCGGTCGTCGTCGTCTTGCCGGCATCGATGTGCGCCATGATGCCGATGTTGCGGACCTTGTGGAGGTCGGTGAGCACGTCTTGTGCCACGGGTGTCTTCCTTACCTGTTGGGAGGTTGATGCCGGGCCCTCAGCGGGTCCGTGACCGGGGTGCGGTCACGGACCCGCCGCGGGTTTTACCAGCGGTAGTGCGCGAAGGCGCGGTTCGACTCGGCCATCTTGTGGGTGTCCTCGCGGCGCTTGACCGCGGCACCGAGGCCGTTCGAGGCGTCGAGGATCTCGTTCTGCAGACGCTCGGTCATCGTCTTCTCACGACGACCCTTCGCGTAGCTCACGAGCCAACGCAGCGCGAGGGTGTTCGCGCGGTGCGGCTTGACCTCGACGGGCACCTGGTAGGTCGAGCCACCGACGCGGCGGCTCTTGACCTCGAGGGTGGGGCGCACGTTGTCGAGCGCCTTCTTGAGGGTGGCGACGGCGTCCTGGCTGTTCTTCGCCTCGACACCACGGAGGGCGTCGTAGACGATCGACTCGGCGAGGGACTTCTTGCCGTCGACCAGGATCTTGTTGACCAGCTGCGTGACGACGGGAGCGCCGTACACCGGGTCGTTGACGACGGGACGCTTCGGGGCGGGACCCTTACGAGGCATGGTTCTCAGCCCTTCTTCGCGCCGTAGCGGCTGCGAGCCTGCTTACGGTTCTTGACAGCCTGGGTGTCGAGCGCACCGCGGACGATCTTGTAACGGACACCGGGGAGGTCCTTCACACGACCACCGCGGACGAGCACGAGCGAGTGCTCCTGCAGGTTGTGACCCTCACCGGGGATGTAGGCGGTGACCTCGGTGCCGTTGCGCAGCTTCACGCGGGCGACCTTGCGCATCGCCGAGTTCGGCTTCTTGGGGGTCGTGGTGTACACGCGGGTGCACACGCCGGCCTGCTGGGGGTTCGACTTCAGCGCGGGAGCCTTGGTCTTCGAGACCTTCGGCGAGCGGCCCTTGCGAACCAACTGCTGAATGGTTGGCACGTTCTCTCCTTGTTTGTGCTGCACGGTGACAGCGTCGTGTCTCCCCCGAGACCTCGCGCATCTTGCGATTCGTGACGTGTCGGGCTCACGTGTGATCCGCCGCACGTCAGAATGATCGGACGCGGTAGTGGTGGATATGCCGTGGGGGTGACCTGTTCGCAGGTCATTCCCTGAGATGGTGCGAGCGTTGTTCCGTGCCGCCGGCCCGAGGGCATGACGCACGGCGCGCGTGAACGCACACCCGCTCAATGATACGCGCCCGAGAGGGTGCGGGCAAACGTGGCCGACCCGATGCTCAGCCCATCAGCAGGAACAGCGCGACGGCGGCCGCGGAGGCGACGACGACGATCGCCGCCAGCAGAAGGAAACCCCGCGTACGACCGCGTCGGGTCAATCGAGG
>NZ_CAKKMM010000002.1:0-50192 GCF_918698205.1 Microbacterium sp. Bi128
GGAGCCGCAAAGAAAGCCCGCGCCGCGATCGACGCCCTCGCCCTCCTCCCCGCCGATTCCGGCATCGAGGTGGCCTACGTCGGCGACCTCGATCCCGCGCTCGAGCCTCACGCCGCCGCGAAGGGGATCGCCCCCGGCCGCATCCACTGGCTCGGCCGCGTGAGCGATGCCGAGCTCGCGGAGGCGTTCTCGCGCGCGGCGGCCTTCGTCTGGCCCTCGCTGCACGAGGGGTTCGGTCTCCCGCCCCTCGAAGCCCAGCGGCTCGGCATCCCGGTCCTGGCATCCGACATCCCGATCAACCGTGAGATCCTCGGTGATTCCGCCCGGTACTTCCCGGCGACGGATGCCGCAGCCCTCGCGGCCTTGTTCGCCGAGATCGCCCGCGACCCGTCGCTGCGCGCCGACCTGTCGCGCCGGAGCCTTGCCAACGCCGAGGACTTCACGTGGCGCCGGGCCGCGGAGCGGTGGAGCGCCCTGATCGACGCCCGCGTGGGCTGATTCCCCGTCGCCGGGGTCGGCGGGGCACAATCGAGGGGTGAACATCGGCTTCGTCGTGACGACCTCCTGACCTCGCTCGAGAGTCAGCTCCGCGACGGCGACCACGTCGTTCTCGTCGCGCAAGGCGCCCAGGAGGACGTCGCCGCCCTCGCGGCCGAGTTCGCCGGGCGCGGAGTCCCGGTGACCGCGACGACGTCGGGGCGCGGCGCCTCCCTCGGCCGCAACACCGGTGTGGCCGCCCTCCCGGCGGGCGAGGCCGTCGTGACGTTCCCCAACGACAACACCACCTATCCGTCCGGCACCGTCGACGCCCTGCACGTGGCCGTCGACGACTCCGCGTTCCTCGCCGGCGGTTTCACGTCGTGGGACGAACGCGGCCCGAAGACGACTCTTCCCACCCCCGGCACGCCCCTCGACAAGTACAACGTGTGGGCCGTGATCGAGATGGGCATCCTCATGCGCCGCTCGCTGTTCGACGCCGTGGGCGGCTTCGACGAAGACCTCGGTCCCGGGTCTGCGACGCCCTGGCAGGTGGCCGAGGGCACTGACCTGCTGCTGCGCGCGATGCGTCACGAGCCCCGGCTGTTGCAAGAGTTCCGGTGGCTGCCCGCCGATGTCCACGTCGACGGTATCTCCACCGGCTTCGGACTGTCGGATGCCGAACGCCGACGCAAGCTGCGCGCCTACGGGCGCGGGACCGGTCGGGCGTTCGCCGTTCACGGGTACCCGCTGTGGTGGCGCGCGGCCTTCACGGGCGCGGGCTTGCTGTACGGCGTGCGGAACCCGAAGCCGATCACCCTCGCCGACGGCTGGCCGATGTTCCTCGGCCGACTGGAGGGCACCCTCGGACGCACGCTCGGCCAGGCGCGCATGGTGTCCGCGACGCGCTGATCCTCCGCGGGGCGGTCGGGACGCCGCTGGTAGGCTACGGAAGTGTCTTCGAGAGTTCTGATCACCGGCGGTGCCGGCTTCATCGGGTCCCATCTTTCCGAGCGTCTGCTCGCCGAGGGCCACGAGGTCATCTGCGTCGACAACTTCTTCACCGGGTCGCGCCGCAACGTCGAGCACCTCTTCGCAAACCCGCGCTTCGAGTTGATGCGCCACGACGTGACGTTCCCGCTGTACGTCGAGGTCGACCAGATCTACAACCTCGCCTGTCCCGCCTCCCCCGTGCACTACCAGCACGACCCGGTGCAGACCACGAAGACGAGCGTCATGGGCGCGATCAACATGCTCGGCCTGGCCAAGCGCTTGCGCGTGCCGATCCTGCAGGCCTCGACCTCCGAGGTCTACGGCGACCCCGCCGTGCACCCGCAGACCGAGGACTACTGGGGCAACGTCAACCCCATCGGCACCCGGTCCTGCTACGACGAGGGCAAGCGCGCCGCCGAGACGCTGTTCTTCGACTACCGCCGTCAGCATGACCTGGCGATCAAGGTCATCCGCATCTTCAACACGTACGGCCCACGCATGCACCCCAACGACGGACGCGTGGTGTCGAACTTCATCGTGCAGGCGCTCCGCGGCGAGCCGATCACCATCTACGGTGACGGATCCCAGACGCGCTCCTTCTGCTTCGTCGACGACCTCGTCGACGGCATGGTGCGCCTCATGAACACGGGCCACGAGGTGACCGGCCCCATCAACGTCGGAAACCCGGGCGAGTTCACGATGCTCGAGCTGGCCAACGCCGTCCTCGAGATCACGGGCAGCTCGTCCACCATCGAGCACCGCCCGCTCCCCCAGGACGACCCCAAGCAGCGCCAGCCCAACATCGATCTCGCCCGCCGCGAGCTCGGGTGGGAGCCGACGGTGGCGCTGCGCCCGGGCCTGGAGCGCACGATCGAGTACTTCCGTGGGGTTCTGGCCACGGCCTGAGCCTGCCGCCCGCGCGGCAGCTCCCGGATCTGCGCCACGACCGCGGCCTCAGATCACCCGCGGCCGCCGGCGTCTCCGTCCCCGGGAGGCGCGTTCCGGGTGTGACACGATAAGACGGTGAAAGCCATCCCGCCTGTCACCGGTTCCGCTCTGCGTCCCCGCGTCGCGGGCGGTACGGTCGCGCTTCCCGCATCCCGGCGTCGATCCCCGCACCGGGCGGAGTGACGTCATGCACGTCCTGATCACGGGGGGCGCCGGTTTCATCGGCAGCCGACTGGCCCGGCGGCTCGTCGCCGACGGACACCGCGTCCGAGTGCTCGACGCTCTCATCGCCCAGGTGCACGGCGAGGATCCCGAGACGACGTCGACTCTGCTCGCATCCGTCCGAGACATCGCCGAGGTGCAGCGTGGGTCGGTGACGTCCGTCGACGACCTCCGCACCGCCCTCCTCGACGTCGACGTGGTGGTGCACCTCGCCGCCGAGACCGGCACGGGTCAGTCGATGTACGAGATCGATCGATATGTCGAGGTGAACATCGGCGGCACCGCGAAGCTGATGGACCTGTTGACCAACGAGTCGCACACCGTCCGCCGCGTCGTCGTCGCCTCGTCGCGATCCATCTACGGCGAGGGCGCGTACCGCACGACCGCCGGCCGCACCGTCTACCCGCCGCACCGCTCCGACGCGGCTCTGGCGGCGGGCGACTTCGCCGTCCGCGGCGACGACGGGGAGGCCTTGCAGATGGTCCCGACCGCGGAGGACGCGGCCCTCCACCCCTCCTCCGTCTACGGCATCACGAAGCAGATGCAGGAGTCGCTCGTGATGACGGTGGCCCCCGCCATCGGCGTCGAGGCCGTCGGGCTCCGCTATCAGAACGTGTACGGACCGGGCCAGTCCCTGAAGAACCCGTACACCGGCATCCTGTCGATCTTCTCCACCCTCATCCGGCAGGGACAGGACATCGACATCTTCGAAGACGGCGAGGAGAGTCGCGACTTCGTGTACATCGACGACGTCGTCGAAGCCACCGCCCTCGCCGTGTCCCACCCCGACGCCGCCGGTGAGGTCTTCAACGTCGGCTCGGGGTCGGCGACATCCGTGTCCGAGGTCGTCGAGACCCTCTTCCGCTGCTTCGGGGAGCGCGTTCCCACCCGGATCACGGGCTCGTACCGCCTCGGAGACATCCGACACAACGTCGCGGACACGACTCACCTGGAAAGGACGCTCGGTTTCCGTCCCGCGGTGTCGTTCGCCGAAGGGGTGGAGCGGTTCGTCGAGTGGGTGCGCAGCGAACCGATCGAGACCGGGTCCTACCGACGCTCCCTCGAAGAGCTGGCTGCCCGGAAACTGCTCAAGTGAGCGCCCTGCGTCTCCCTTCGCGTCGGCGGGTCCGCGCATGACGCGCCGACCGGACGTGCGGGTCCTGATCAGCCGCGCACGCGCGCACCGTGTGATGGGGAGGGCAGTCCGTCTGCTCGACCGCGTCTGGTGGGCGCGGGTGATCCTCGGCGCGCGAATCGTGGATGCCGAGTACGTCAGCGCCCAGCTCGGCCGTCGTGTCGGAGTCGTGGGCGCCGTCGTCCGCTATGTCTGGCGCGGATACCGCCAGGGGCTGCGCCTGAATCCCCTTTTCGTCGACACCGCGGTCGGCGACCACCTCCCCGACGCCCACCGCGTGCCCGCCCTGTACGCGTACCTGATCGCGGATCCCCGCGGCCTGTCCATCAGCCCCGTGTGGGATGCGGCGGCGTACCTCGAACGGCATCCGGACCGCGCCGAGGAACGAGGAGGAGCTCTCGGGGCCGTGTGGCGTCGGCGCTCCGCCGACTCGATCCCGGTCGGCGCCGACGCCCGTACGCCCGGTCCCGCGTGGGACCTCGTCCACTCCCGCGTCCTGGACGCCGTGGCCGACGCGCGCCACGATCGTCCCGGCGCCGTGGGGAGAGCACCGCAGCCCGAGACCCGCGCCGTGGAGTACGTCATCGTCCTCGACGCGGACGAATGGGATTTCGACGAATCCCTCTCGCTCGCCCGGCACCTCGCGCGTGACCCCCGGGCGGGCGTCACGGTGGTGCAATCGGGAGGCCGCATCGAGGACTGGGTGCAGGCCGTGATGCTGGCCACCGCGGCGGACGGCGTCCAGGCCATCCGTTCGAGCGCGGCGAGCACAGACGACGATCTGCGCGCACTCGGGGCGGAGCTCGATGCGGTCACGGTGGTCCGTCGCGGCCCGAACGACGACGTCACCGCGGAGACGCTCGAGCGCCTCGCCGCCGCCGCTCGCGACGGGGCGGTCGCCGGACCGCTCTGGCTCGAGGGCGACGGCACGATCGCCGCGGCGGGCGCCGATGCCGGCGGACGATTGCTGGCGGGCCATCCGGCGGAGGACGCGTCGGCTCTCCCCGGCGCGCCGACCGTGCAGCCGCCCGCGCTCGCGGGCGCGACGTTCGCCGCCCCGCGCGATCTCGCCTTCGCCGCCGACGACGGCGGACCCGACCCCGCCGCGTTCGTCTCGCAGGCCGCGCGTCGGGCGGGCATTCCGGTGGTCCTGCGCACCGACCTCACCGCACGGGTCCGGTCGCACGCGCGGCCCTCCGCACTGCCCCCCGGTCTCGACGCCGGGCATGCGCTGCTGGACGCCGCGGGCTGGGAGCCGACGGCCGCGGGCCCTGCGCCGCGGCTCCGACGCCGCAGCCGAGAGGTGACGCTGCCCGACGGGACCGTCGTCCCGGTCCTTCGTTGGGCGCTGCGGACCGCCGCTCCCGTCGGACCACGCGGCGAGTGGTGGGGTGACGTCCACTTCGCCCGCGCCCTCGCCGATGCCCTGCGCCGCCTCGGCCAGGAGGCTGTCGTCGACGCCTATCCGGCGCGGCATCGTCCGACCCGCCATCTGGACGACGTCACGATCGCGCTCCGGGGGCCGGAGCCGATCGATCCGAATCCCTCGGGTCTCTCGGTCCTGTGGATCATCAGCCACCCCGATCAGATCACCCTCTCCGCGCTCGACGGCTTCGATCTCGTGTACGCGGCTTCGACACCGTGGGCGGCTCGGGCGACCGCACGGTTCGGACGATCCATCGCACCGCTGCTCCAGTGCACGGATGTGCACCGCTTCCATCCGTCCGGTCTCGAGCGCACCGACGACATCGTCTTCGTGGGAACCGCGAGGGGCATCTATCGGCCGTCGGTCGTCGAGCCGGTGCGTGCCGGGATCGATGTCCGCGTCTTCGGGCCGGACTGGCGAGGCTGGATCCCCGCCTCCGCGATCGCGGGGACGGGCGTGCGGAACGAGGACCTGCCGCCGCTGTACGAGAGCGCCGCCGTCGTCCTGAACGATCACTGGCCGTCGATGCAGCGCGCGGGATTCATCGCCAACCGTCCGTACGACGTCGTCGCCGCCGGAGGCCGCGTGATCAGCGACGACGTCGAGGGGATCGACGAGACCTTCGACGGCGCCGTGCTGACCTACCGCGACACCGACGAACTGATGACCCTGCTGACCTCCGACCTGGACACCGTCTTTCCGGCACCGCAGCGCCTGGCGGAGATCTCGCAGACCATTCGCGAGCGCGACTCGTTCGACGCCCGCGCGCGCACGCTTCTCGACGACGTGGTCCGCTCCCTGGCATAGGTGGTCGATCAACGATCGAATCACCGTATGACACGATGAGAGACGTGAAGGGCATCATTCTCGCCGGCGGTTCGGGCACGCGTCTGCATCCGATCACCCTCGGTGTCTCCAAGCAGCTCATCCCGGTGTACGACAAGCCGATGATCTACTACCCCCTGTCGACACTGATGCTGGCCGGCATCCGGGACATCCTCGTCATCACGACCCCGCACGATGCGCCCTTCTTCGAGCGCCTCCTCGGTGACGGTTCGCAGTTCGGGGTGAGCTTGACGTTCGCCCGGCAACCTTCACCGGATGGCCTCGCGCAGGCGTTCACGATCGGCGCCGACTTCATCGGCGACGACAAGGTCGCACTCGTGCTCGGCGACAACCTCCTCTACGGCCCGGGCCTCGGCACCCAGCTCAAGCGGTTCGCCGACATCGACGGAGCCGCCGTGTTCGCGTACTGGGTCGCCGAGCCCTCGGCCTACGGCGTGGTCGAGTTCGACGACGACGGCCGCGCCGTCTCGCTCGAGGAGAAGCCGTCGGCCCCCCGCAGCAACTACGCCGTCCCGGGGCTGTACTTCTACGACAATGACGTCGTCGCGATGGCCCGGGGACTGCGACCGTCGGCACGCGGCGAATACGAGATCACCGACATCAACCGCGCGTACCTCGAGGCCGACCGCCTGCGCGTCGAGGTCCTCCCCCGCGGCACGGCCTGGCTGGACACCGGGACCTTCGACCAGATGACCGATGCCGCCGACTACGTCCGCACCATCGAACGGCGGACAGGTCTGCGCATCGGGGTTCCCGAGGAGGTCGCCTGGCGTCAGGGCTTCCTCACGGACGATGATCTCGAGGAGAGGGCGAATCGTTTGATGAAATCCGGCTACGGAGGCTATCTGCGCGTACTGCTGGAAAGGGGACGCCGATGAGACTTCTCGTCACCGGTGGTGCAGGCTTCATCGGCTCGAATTTCGTGCACCACGTCGTCACCCACACCGACCACACGGTGACGGTGCTCGACAAGCTCACCTATGCCGGAAACCGGGCCTCGCTCGCGGGTCTGCCCGCGGATCGGGTCCGGCTCGTGGTCGGCGACATCGCCGACGCGTCGGTCGTGGACCCGCTCGTGGCCGAGACCGACGCGGTCGTGCACTACGCGGCGGAGTCGCACAACGACAACTCGCTGCACGATCCTCGACCTTTCCTCGACACCAACATCATCGGTACCTACACGTTGCTGGAAGCGGCGCGTCGTCACGAGAAGCGCTTCCACCACATCTCCACCGACGAGGTGTACGGCGATCTCGAGCTGGACGATCCCGCGCGATTCACCGAGAGCACGCCGTACAACCCCTCGTCGCCGTATTCCTCGACCAAGGCCGGGTCCGACCTCCTCGTCCGGGCCTGGGTGCGCTCCTTCGGCGTGCGCGCGACGATCAGCAACTGCTCGAACAACTACGGGCCGTACCAGCACGTGGAGAAGTTCATCCCCCGCCAGATCACGAACGTGCTGCGCGGCATCCGCCCGAAGCTCTACGGAACCGGCGAGAACGTCCGCGACTGGATCCACGCCGACGATCACTCGTCCGCCGTGCTGACGATCCTCGACAAAGGCGCCATCGGCGAGACCTACCTCATCGGCGCCGACGGCGAGAAGGACAACAAGAGCGTCGTCGAGCTGATCCTCGCACTCAGCGGTCAACCGACCGACGCGTACGACCTCGTCACCGATCGGCCGGGACACGACCTGCGCTACGCCATCGACTCCACGAAGCTCCGTACCGAACTCGGCTGGACCCCGACCTTCGGCGACTTCGAATCCGGACTGGCCGCCACGATCGACTGGTACCGCGAGAACGAGGCCTGGTGGGCCCCCGCGAAGGACGGCGTCGAGGCGTTCTACGCCAGCAAGGGGCAATGAACGCCGTGACGATCGCCTTCGGGAAGCCGCTCTCCGTCCGCCGTACCCCGATCCCCGGACTCGTCGTGGTCGACCTGCCCGTGCACGGCGATTCCCGCGGGTGGTTCAAGGAGAACTGGCAGCGCGAGAAGATGACGGCGGCGGGCATCGATCTGCCCGACTTCGGGCCGGTGCAGAACAACGTGTCGTTCAACGACCAGGTCGGCACCACACGCGGGATCCACGCCGAGCCCTGGGACAAGTACGTCTCCGTCGCGACCGGCCGCATCTTCGGGGCGTGGGTAGACCTGCGCGAGGGCGAGACCTTCGGCGCCGTTTTCACCGCCGAGCTCGACGCCTCGACCGCCATCTTCGTCCCGCGTGGCGTCGGCAACTCGTACCAGACGCTCGAGACCGATACCGCGTACACCTATCTGGTCAACGACCACTGGTCCCCGGATGCCACCTACACCTTCCTCAACCTCGCCGATGAGACGGCCGCCATCGCGTGGCCGATCCCCCTCGACGACGTCGAGATCAGCGCGAAGGACAAGAACCACCCCCGGTTGTCGGATGTGGTCCCCATGCCGCCGAAGAAGATCCTCGTCACAGGGGCGGACGGCCGGCTGGGTCGCGCCCTCCGTGCGGAGTACGGCGAGCACCCGTGGATCGAGTACGCGACGCGGAGCGATCTCGACGCCACCTCCCCCGACCTATCGACCGCCCGCCGGTGGCGGGACTACGCCACGATCATCGACGCGGCGGCACACGGGCGGGTCGACGCCGCCGAAACCCGCCAGGCCCGTGCGCAGGCGTGGTCCCTGAACGTCACCGCCGCGGCGTCCCTGGCCCGCGTGGCCCTGGCCCACCGCATCACCCTCGTCCAGATGTCGACGAATGACCTCATCGACGCGACCGGCACCGAGGCTGGAGCCGTCGGCGCCCTCGCGACGCCCGATCAGACGCGGGCCGCCGCAGAGGCCGTGGTCTCCATCCTCCCCCGTCATTACCTCGTGCGGACCGACGGGACGGCGGTCGATCTCGCACGAGCCATCCGTCGACTTCTCGACGAGCGCGTCGCATTCGGCACGTATCACGTCGCCTCTGGGAACGATCCGGTCTCCGCGGACGAGGTCGATCGACAGACCTCCGGTACCTGACCAGCCCGACTCGGGCTCGGCACGTAGCTGAGCACCTCCAGGAGCGCCTGACGAGCGTCCGGCGGACGGAGACCTATCATCGACGGGTGCGCCGTCCTCTCGCCCTTCTGCTCTGTTGCACCGGTCTCGTTCTCGCGCTGACCGGATGTCTGCCCGAGCCCGCCGCGGGACCGAGCCCATCGGCGACGTCCTCCACCCCCGTGCCGAGTGCCGATCCGAGCTCTTCGCCCTCCGCCGCGTCCCCCGGCGCGTCGCCCAGCGCGTCGACATCCCCGACGCCCGTGGCTCCCGTCGATCCCTTTCCCGTTCGCGCTCTCGCGGACGTCTGCGTCACCGGCGCTCTCGAATCCGGAGCCGCCCCGGCCCGAACGGATCTGGGCCGGGCGCAACGGCAGGAGCGGGGCCAGGATCAGTGGGCGATCGCCGTCCCGGGCGTGACCGACGACGGCTCCGACGTGATGTTCCTGTGCACCCTCTCGGGCACCTCCGACGATTTCCAACTCGAGCTGCGCACACGTGTCGACGGTGCCCTCGACGAGTCCTGGACGTCGCGCCTCGCGGATATCGAGGCGGGCCGCGGGTAGCCCGCGTCAGGGCGCGTCGGAGCGTTCCTGCTGCAGGATGACGTCGATGCGCGACGAATCCCCCCACACGGCCGGGGAATCGTAGGGACGGTCCGGGAATGCGCCGTACTCCAGCCGGATCGGCAGCGCGTTGTCCCGGATGAAGGCCTCGACCTGATCCGCCAGGGACACCGGTTCGCCACTGCAACAGTTGATCACTCCGGTCGCCCCGGGGGTCACCGTCACGGCGGCGATCTGCGCGGCCAGATCCTGGACCGCGATGAAGTCGTACTTGTTGGCTCCGGTGGTGAACGGGAGGCTCGTGCGTCCCTCGTCGACGGCCTCGAGCAGTCGAGTGAAGATCGAGCTGTTCCGGCGGTCGTCTCCATAGATGTAGAAGCAGCGCACCCAACTCAGTTCCGCACGCTGCCAGCTCTCCGACGACAGCAGGAGCGAACGGCGCAGGGCGTCCTTGGCGATGCCGTATTGAGATCGTGGCGAGGTCGGCGTCTCGGCGGTGATCGCCCCCTCCCAATAACCGACCTCGTGCATGGTGCCGAGCGCCACGACACGTTCGACCCTCTCCGCGACGGACTCGAGGAAACGCACGTGCGACGACAGCAGCCGCATGTGACTCTCGGCGTTGTGCCGGAAGCCGTCCTGCCAGGCCAGGTGCACCACCCGCGACACGGACCCACCGAGCACCTCGCCGATGTCGGTGTCCGGATCGAGGACGTCGGCGACCACCACGTGCGCGCGCGGGTCGATGTCCGCGGTGGGCCGGCGCACGATCGCGCGTACGTCCTGTCCGCGGTCCAGGAGAGCCGTCACGACGTGTCGTCCGACGTAACCCCCCGCACCCGTCACGACGATCGCTCCGAGCCCGGGCGTTGCACTCACCATCAGTCCCTCTCCGTCAGGAGCCGTCGCTGATCCCTTCCAGAACGGAAGAATCGACGGCAACCGGTCACGAGCGATCGTTTCGTCGACCACCCGATCGCCATCGACGCCAGCGACGACCGATGGGCGCGCGCGCGTCGAGTTCCTCGCCCACGATGCGCCGTACCTCGTCGCGCACCGTCTGCTGCATCCGCTCGGACAGGCGATCCACGATCTGGCGTTCGAGCTGTGCGAGGTACAGCGGAAGCCCGAGGCCGTTGCCGCGAACCCAGGCAGCGAGCTCGCGGTCGCGCACGACGAGGTCGTCACGTTCGTGCTCGTGCGCCAGTCCCACCGTGCTGTTCGCCTCGGCATCCGTGGCATCCGGGCGCTGCACCCAGTAGGCGAGGGGTTCACCGGCCAGGAACGCGATGGGGTGTCGCGGCAGGACCCGCAGATAGAACTCCCAGTCCTCGACCGCGTCGAGCGACTCGTCGTAGCCGCCGAGCTCGTCGTGCAGGCGGCGCCGGTAGAGGAAGGAGATCGGAACGGCGCGATTGATCTCGAGCAGTTGCGACAGGGAGATCCGCTGCATCCCGTCCCAGAACGGGACCCGGTCGACCTCGCGCCAGCGCACGCCGTCTCGCCGTTCGTAGACGATCGCCGTGCTGGTCATCACTCCGGCGGCCTCGGTGTCGACGTCGAGGCGCTCCACCGTCCTCGCGAGGAAGTCGGGGTGCCAGCGGTCATCGTCGTCGTGCAGGACGACGAACTCGCCTTCCGCCGCCCGGATGCCGGCATTGGCCGCTCGACAGCGGCCGCGGGGCTCCTCGGTCCGAATGACGCGTATCCGAGCGATGTCGGACTCCCGGACGATGCGCTCGACCAGGTCGGTGGTGTCGCCGTCGTCCACGACGATGACTTCGTAATCGTCGAAATGCTGGGCAGCGATGTCCGCCAGCGCGCGACGCACGAATTCCGGTCGGTTCCGCGTCCGGACGACGACCGACACACGCACAGGCACGGGACTCAGCTTAAAGGACCGGCGTCGGACGGCTCGCCGAGGTACCTCGAGCGGGCCGCGTCACGGCGTCCGGATCTGCTGACAGGCGGGCTTCGTGTCCGAGCCGGCATTGCGATTGACGGCGTACGTGCACAACCAGTGCAGTCCCGGCGTGGTGGGGATCTCTCCCACGTAGCCGCGCTCGGTGCCGGCATCCGGGTAGGTGTCGGTCAGCGGCGCGTAGGAACGATCGGCGGTCCACCTGTACCACTGCGAATCCAGCTGCACGATGACGTCCGTCGACCCTTCCAGGGCGTCGGGGTCGAAGGCGTACCCCCACAGCGTCACTCCGTTCTGGGACGGCCAGGCGCCCATCATCCGCGTCACCGGGGACTGGTCCTTCGGCTGGGGCACCGAGAACTGCCGACAGGCGGCGGCCGGGTCGGCGCCGTCGTTCGCGTTGAGGTAGTAGACGCAGATCCAGTGCGAGCCCGGCTTGATCGGGACGGTGCCCGCGTATCCGTGCGAGGAGCCGGCCGTGGGGAACTTCGTCAACGACGAACGGTTCTCCGCATCGGCGGACCAGCGGTACCACTGCGAGTCGACCTGGACGATCACCGGGACGGCCGAGGACGCGGCGTCGGGATCGACGACCCACCCCGACACGTTCAGCACCCGCCCGTCGGACGAGACGGTCTGCAGCTCGCCCTGAGGCGACACGTCGGCGACCGAGGGCACCGTGACGTCACGGCATCCGAATGCGACGTTGGTGCCCGCGTTCTTGTTGATCATCGTCAGACAGATCGTGTGCGGACCGGCCGGGATCGGCAACACGGCACCGAACCCGTGCTGGTAGTTGGCGCCCGCGACGAGCTCCGGCCCGAGAGCGTACTTCTGGTCGGCCTTGACCACGTACCAGGTCTTGTCGACGAGGATGTGCAGGTCCACGGTCGTCTTCACCGCATCGGGGTCGATGGCCCAGCCCCAGAAGTGGATGCCGGCCGTCGTGGTCCACAGGTCCTTCAGCTCGCCCCGCGGTGACACACGGGCGGGCAGATCCACAGCCCGACATCCGAGGGACTGATCGGAACCGGTGCCTTGGTTGACCATCGTCACGCAGACGTTCTGCGTGGTGCCCGGCGGACCCGCGACGACTCCGCGGAAACCATGCGCGGCCCCCGCGCCGGGGAAGTTGTCGGCGACCGCTTGATACGGCTGATCCGCGGTGAGGTAGGAGGCCACGCCCCCGACGTCCACGCGGATCTGCACCGGGGAGGTGAGCGCGTCGCCGTCGACGGCCCATCCGGCGAGCAGCAGCCCGTCCTCGGTGGCCGTCATCTCCGTCAGTACACCGACCGGGGATTTCGTGTTCTTCGTGGGGTCGCCGAACCAGTCGGTCCACATCCGCCAGAAATTGCGGTTGCCATACGCCGAGCACTGATCACCCTCGCCGTACAGGTTGCGCATCGCCGCGTCGTTCGGGGTGTACGGCGTGTAGATGTACAGACCGGCCGTGGCCTGGTTCTGGATGAACACGGCCTTCGTGCCGCAGTTGCGGCGCGGGTCCGGGTGGTAGCCGATGTTGTTGACGCGGCCCGCACGGTAGTTCCATCCGCCCGTCGTGGCGGTGACGCGGTAGATCTGGAACTGGCGGGCACCGTAGTACAGCTGGGTGAAGAAACCGGCGAAAGCCGGATCGCACGGAGCCGTATCGGGGCACGACTGCCCCAGCGCGTGGTCGAGCGCGTACTGCGAGGGGTTCGACGAGGTGATGAGGCCCTGCTCCTTCTGGAGCATGACCAGGAGCGTCCGCTGGCTGATGCTGCACGCGGCACCGACGCGCGCGATCATGCTCGCGGCCGACTCCTGCGACCGCCCGTCGAGGGCCTGGCAGTACCGGGATGCCGCCATCGAGGGCGTGTTCCCCCGGAGCGCGGCGAGACAGTTGCTGCGCTGGCCGCACCGGTTGTTGTCATCGAGGAACTTCTGCACGTCGTCCGTCGACATCGCGGCGCCGTCGTAGAAGTTCTCATCCGTGATCAGCAGACCCGGATCGAAACGCGACGCGTCCGCCGCGACGGCGGGCTGGGCGGTGCCGACGCCGGCCACGGGCAGACCGATTCCGAGGACGAGCGCCACGATCGCGGCGAGGGCGAGTGGTCCGCGACGCATCAGCGACGATGTGCGCATGTGGGGGCCTTCCTGAGCACCAGGCGTCCGCCGAACCCGCACGCCGTCCGGCTAGACTGTCATGCTCGTCGCGTGGAAGCGCGACGGACCGCCGAGAGGACGGGACATTCCTCAGGCATCGTCGCGCTGATCGAAGCGAACCATGTTCATGAAGGCATGGATCTCGTCCGTCGCACTCATCCGCACACCGGCGGCCACCATCCGCCTCGCCAGGTTCCAGTCCCCCGGTTCGTCGACGCGCCAGCTCTCCGTGTCGTACTCGAAGAACCGCATCCCCGCCAGGTACAGGGTCGATTGGAAACTGAAGGCTCCCGCCGCGGGTGGGTCGCTGAAGATCACCCGGTCGACTCCCTCGGTCCGGTCGCGCTGGATGAGAGCGCCGTAGGCCAGCTCCGCGCGCTCGGTCCGGGCGAGCTGGAGCAGGCGTTCGATGTGATCGGCGGCGAACTCGTCGTCGTCGTCGAGCGGTGCGATCCACGCACCCTCTGCCCGACGTGCCGCCTCGTTCATGGCCGGAGATCCCGCCACCAGCCACCGCAGGTGGGGATGCGCAGGGTATGCCCCGCGCTCGGGCAGCTCGAAATACCGCACGCGCGGATCGCCCAGCTTCTCGAGTGCCTCGCGGGTGCGGGGGTTCGGTCCGTCGTTGACGACGACGACCTCGAATCGTTGGTAGGTCTGCTGCATCACGGAAGCCAGGGCCACTTCGACGAGCTCGCGTGTGCGGTTGTAGGACGCGATCCGCACCGTCACGAGCGGCTCGGCGTCGTCCCACAAGGCGTCGTACCCCGGCTGAGCGCGGAACGCGGCCAGGGAGGCCCGCAGACCCGCGATGTCGTCGCGCTCTCGGCGAGCCGCCTCGATCTGGGCCTGCGACCGCAACTCGAGGTGACGCACGAGAGCGTCGGTCTCGCGCCACCATCCCCGGGTCTCGTCGCGAAATCCGAGCTGGACGGCCGACATGTCGCCGACAAGGGTCTCGAGACGCGCGAGGCGGGCCGCGATCTCGGCAAGGCTCCCCTCGGAGGGGGTGGAGTGGTCTTCGGCGGCGGGATCGGGCATCAGCTGCTCCTTGCCATGATTCGGTCGATGATGGTCTCGAAGGTCTCGAACACGTGGGTCGGAAGCCCTTCGAAGACGGGAAGGGCGATCGTTCGACGACTGATGTCCTCGGTGACCGCGAGCGAGCCGTGGCGGGAGACGTCACGGAAACGCGGCTGCAGATGGACGGGCGGCGCGTAATACACGCGTGCCTCGATACCGGCGGCACGCGCTTGCTCGAGAATGTCGTCGCGCACCGTCTCGTCGGGCAGCACCACGGTGGCGAAGCACACAGAAGAGATGTCGGAGTGGACGACGGTGTGTGCACCGGGCAACGCCGAGAACACGTCCGCATATCGGGCCAGCAGCGCGCGACGCGCAGTCAGGGCCTCGTCGAATCGCTCGAGCTGGCGGAGGCCGATCGCGGCGTTGATCTCCTGCAGTTTGCCGTTCAGACCCCAGCGGACCGCACCGCCCGCGGCGAAGCCGAAATTGGAGAAGGAACGCGCACGCTCGATGAGATCGGGGTCGCGGGAGAGGATCGCGCCGCCTTCGCCGATGGCGAAGGGTTTGGTGGCGTGGAAGGAGAAGACTTCACACGTCCCCCGCGTGCCGACCGCCGTCGAGTCGGGGTAACGACTGCCGTAACCTGCGGCGGAATCGATGACGACGGGCAGGTCGTGTGCGCGCGCGAGGGCCTCCCAGGCCGCCACCTCGGCGTTGCCGATACCGAAGGAGTTGCAGAGCAGGATGCCGTCGACCTCGGAACGCCGCGTCGTCAGCACGTCCGCCGCGGCATGGAGCGAGGGCTGGAGGCTGTCCGGGTCGATATCGATGAACAGGGGCTCTCGGCCGACCGCCTGGATGGCGTGCGCGCCGGCCGCGAACGTGAACGAGGGCACGATGACGTGCTGACGCCCGCCGACGGCGGAGGTCGGTGGGTCGCCCAGGACCACGGACAGCGCCGCGACGAGAGCGACGGTGGCGTTGCAGAACGTGGCGGCGTGCATCTGCTCACCGACCGCGCCCGCGATGCGCTCGGCGAACAGCCGTTCCTTCGGGCCGAAGTTGGTGTACCAGTTCGATCCGACGATGTCGGTCACATCGTGGGCGATGACATCGGCGGGCGGGAACACGGGGCGGATGAAAGGCACGTCAAACGACATCGAGCCACTTCCCCTCTGTGCGCAGGCGACGAGCGGGCACTCCCACGTGGACTTCGAGCGGTCCGACATCGCGGCGAACGACGGCTCCGGCACCGATGACGGCTCCGTCGCCCACGCGGACGCCCTGCAGGATCATCGCTCCGATGCCGATGAAGGCACCGGAGCCGATGTCGCATCGGCCGGCGACGCGCACTCCCGGCGACAGGGTCGCGTAGTCCCGCAGCACGGAGTCGTGTCCGACGGACGCACCGGCGTTCACGAGCACGTGGTCACCCACGACGACCCCTGCCATCAGCACGGCGGTCGGGGCGATCATCACACCGGCTCCCAGCTGCACATCTCGGGCGAGGTACGCGGCCGGCGAGATCACGCGGGCGAAATCGGAGCCGGACCATCGGGAAACGATACCCCGACGCGCTCCGGGGGCGCCGATTGCGGCGACCACGGGTACGATCCGCTGTTCCTCGGAACCGGGGAGCGCGACGACCGCGCCCTCCACACCCTCGAGAGTGGCGTCCGCGACGAAGCGATCGTCCACCGCGAAGAACGCCACGGGACGCTCCGCGAAGTCGGCGACCTCCCGGGCTTGGCCCCCCGCACCGAGGATGCCGAACGGCGAATCCTGAGTCACGGCGAGGTTCGCTTCGAGACTTTCGCTCGAATGCCCTGCGTCTTGCGTCTTCCGAAGTCCGCGACGCGCATGGCGAACCGGATCGGGGCGGCGTACCGGAAGCCGCGGCTGCGCAGGATGGCGTCCAGATGCCCGCGGACACGGTGCAGTTCGTCGCGATCGTCCAACAGCGAGATGATCTCCGCAACGGTTCCGGCGCGTCCGAGCACGATGTGCTCGTCGAGCTTCGCCGTCACCCGCAACTGCGAAGCCTGCCACTGGGTCTGGTCGTGCACCGTGTACGAGGACGATCGCCCCTCCCAGCGACGGTAGATCGCTGTCATCTCTCCGGCGTCGGCGACACCCAGCAGGAGCGAACCGCGCAGGATCATGTCCCAGTCCTCGCAGACGTACAGCTCTTCGTCGAATCGCAGCCCCGCGACGGTGAAGAGCTGGCACGGGAAGGCCCACCCCATGAAGGGTGAGAAGTTCATCCGCAGGTGGGCGAACTGGTCGAACCGCGCCGGATACTCGGCGCGGGGCCAGGAGACGTGACGGAATCCGTCCCGACCGCCCGACCACGTCTCGTGGCGCGCCCTCTGGGAGGAGACGACCGACCGGATGAGTTTGCCCGGCTCGCGCTCGGCCACGCGGGCGAAAGTCTCGACCCAGTGGCCGAACACGAGATCGTCGTCGTCGAAGAAGGAGAGGTAGCGCCCGCGCGAGAGCTCGACGGCCTCGTTCAACGGCCGGGCGCGACGACCGCCGGAGACGCGCACGACGCGGATGCGTTCCCGGAAGCTGCGCGGCTGCGCCGCGACGAGCTCTTCCACCGTCCGCTGCTCGTCCTCATCGGTGTGATGACACATCACCAAGACCTCGAAGTCGTCGGAGCTCTGCCCGGCGAGGCACAGCAACGAGTCTCGGAGGGTCTCGGATCGATGACCCTGGGTCCGCAAGACCACCGTCAGGAAGTACGTCCGCGACGCCGCCGCCTGGGCCAGCTCGACACCCACGAGGTCGGCGATGCGGTGGGCACCGCGACTGCTGCCGGGCTGATCCTCGATGTGGTGGAACAGCGCGGACAGGGAGTCCACGCGCGACGCGGGGAGGCGCTCGATGCGCGCCGCCGGATCAGAAGCGGTGCTGGGCATAGTGATCTCCGATGAATCTGGCCACGGTGTGTTGCGGATCGATCGGCTCGGGCAGCTCCCCCGCGGCTCGACGCGCCTCGAACGCGCGCCAGGCACGCTGGAGGAATTCTGCATCGCTCGATTCGAAGAGGGACAGAAGATGCTCGACCCGCTCGGGGTTGGAGTACTTGTGGGCGATCAAGAGCGAGGCCTCGGCGGAGTAGTACTGCTCGGCAGGACTCACCGGCCACCCGGAATCGATGAGAAGACGCTTGTCGTGGAACACCGCCGCCGCAGGCTCGAAGAGCACGCGCAGGCCTTCCAGACGCACGCGCCACGAGTAGTCCACGTCATCGCCGTAGAGGAAGAACGTCGCTGCGTCGAAGCCCCCGACGCGCTCGAAGAGCTCGCGCGGTGTGACCGCGCACGCCGTGGAAGCCCAGCTGGTGTCACCGGTGGTGGGGGCGTACTCCTTCGGGTGGTCGAGCGGGACCTGCCGCGCCTCGACGACACCGACATCCGGTCGCAACGCCCGTACGAGCAGTTCCACCGTGTCCGGGGCCATCTGCGCGTCGGGGTTGAGGAAGAGCAGGACGTCGGCGGTGGATTTCGCCGCGAGCCTGTTGTGCCCGGCCGCCGAACCGAGGTTGGCCCCGAAGTACTCCACGTCGCTTCGGCCGCCGGCGGCCTCGGCATCCGCGGAGATGGCGGCGACCGTGTCGTCCGACAACGTCGGGGTCGGCGCGCAGTCGCCGAGCCGGTAGTCCCACCCGTCGATGACGCCGGCGGCGGTCGCGCGCTCCAGGGTGTTGAAGGCCGCTTCGGCGGCCCGGCGCACATCCCGCGGCGAGTTCGCGTACAGCACCGATTGAACCGTCACTCGTCTAGCCATACAGGGTTCCTTTGTCGGTTTCGGCCGCGGCCGTCGGCTTCGGCGAGGCGGCTCGACGTGATCGGGACGCCCACCACGATCGCCAGTAGGCGATGCCTCTCCCGGGGCCCCAGGACTTGAGCGCGAGAGCGCGCTTCTCGATCAGATGCCAGCTGAGCCACGCCAGGGCGAAGGTCACCGGGAACGCAGCGAGGGTGAAGAGCACGTACCCCCACCGATACGCCTCCACCTGCGCGAGGCACTGCTGCACCAGGAACCCGTAGACGTAGACGCCGTAGGAGTAGTCGTTCTTGGCTCCGATCCACTGGAAGGACCGAGGAAGACGTGCGGCGAGGTAGAGCACCAGGTATCCCCCGGCCGGGATTCCCAGCACGGCGAACCCGCCCGTGAACATCGTCACCACCAGGACGACGGCGGACAGGATCCCGAGGCGGTCGTCGTAGGGGATGCGCTCCGAGTAGATCCCCAGCGTCGCCCCCACGAGGAACGCCGACCCGAGGAAGATCACCTGAGGATCGGCGAGCAGCGGCACGACGGCGCCCACGCGTTCCGGGGCCAGGACCGACGCGATGTGGGCGAGCAGCAGAGCTCCCGTCAGGACGGGGACCAGGACTCGAGCGCGCGCCAGAACCGCCGAGACCGCGAGGACGGCGATCATGAGGTAGCAGCCCCACTCGTAGGCGAGCGTCCACAGCGAACCGTTGAACACGCTCGCCTGCACGGTCTGCCCGTAGGGGGTGTCGACGAAGATGTCGTGGATGCCGTACGACCCGATCGTGAGCGTCCAGTTCGAGGTCAGGTACGAGACGGGGCCGCCCGGGCCGAGGGTGAAGTACTGTCCGAGGTCGCGGCCCGTTCCCCACCAGACCGCGGGGCCCACCACGAACGCCGCGAAGACGAGGACACCCCAGAAGGCGGGGAAGATGCGGATCGCGCGTCGCCAGAGGAACTGCACGATATCGGTGGCGACACCGCTCTTCACGATCAGGTAGCCGCTGACGGCGAAGAATCCCCCGACGGCGAGCCCGCCCAGCGAGGTCTGGCCGTTGGTATAACGCCAGAACGGATCCTCACCGAAGCCGCCGAGGGGGAAAGCATGATCGACGATGACGAGGGACGCCAGGATCAGGCGAAGGATTCCGAGGGAATTGCGATGCCCGTTGAGTGCCTCGCCGAGCGAGACGCCGGAACCGCGCAGGAGGTTCGACGCCGGGACCCTGCCGGTCGAGCTCACGGAAACCATGCTGTCGCCCCTTCGCGAAGCGCGTCGTCAACCGTCATGGTGCAGCGATGCGAGGTACTTCTCGATCACGACGTCTGCGGAACCCGTCTCCACGAGGGAGCCGTCCTTCATCCACGCGACGTTATCGCACATCTCTTTCACCGCACCCATGGCGTGGCTCACGAGGATGACCGTCTTCCCGTTGCGCTTGAACTCGGCGAACTTCTCCGCGCATTTCTCCTGGAACTCGACATCACCGACCGCCAGGACCTCGTCGACCACGAGGATATCGGGATCGACGTTGATCGCCACGGCGAAACCGAGACGGACGTACATCCCGGAGGAGTAGTTCTTCACCGGCTGATCGATGAAGTCCGATACCCCCGAGAAGTCCACGATCTCGTCGAACTTGGCCTTGATGTCGCGCTGGGACATCCCCAGGATCGAGCCGTTGAGGAAGACGTTCTCACGGCCGGTCAGCTCCGGGTGGAAACCGGATCCGACCTCGAGCAGCGCTGCGACCTTGCCCTCGGGGCGGATGCTGCCCTCGTCGGGCACCAGGATGCGCGCGAGGCACTTGAGGAGCGTCGATTTGCCGGATCCGTTGCCTCCGATGAGACCGAAGGTGGAACCCGCCGGCACCGTGAAGCTGACGTCGCGTACCGCCCAGAAGTCCTTGTGCACCGAGATGCGGCCCCGCATCACAGCCGACTTCAGGCTCTGGTTCCGCTCCTTGTAGAGCCGGAACTTCTTGCCGACGCCCTCGATCTCGACCTGACCAGTGCTCACAGGACCTCCGCCAATCGTCGTTCGCTTCGCCGGAAGAGCCACAGCCCGACCACGAGGGATACCAGGGCCCAGATCGCCGCGGCCGACCAGTCGCCCGGGTCCGGGAAGGTGTTGTCGTAGAGCAGGGTCCGGAAGATCTCCACGAAACGGTCCATCGGATTGAGCCGATAGAGATCGAGCACCGTGACGGAGGTCCCGAACAGCGGCCCGGTCGAGGCGGACAGGTTCTCGACGTACGACACGGGGTAGATGATGGGCGTCAGGTAGAGCCAGAACTGCATGACCAGGCTGAGAAGGTACTGCGTGTCGCGGAAGTAGACGTTCGCCACCGAGAGCATCAGTGCGAGTCCCGCGGAGAACAGGATCAGCAGCGCCATCGCGGCCAGCACGAGCGGGATCCATGGCCACACGATCGCCCCGAAGATGCTCAGGATGACCACGAGGACGAGCGTCTCGATGAGCCAGGTGTATGCGATCGACAGCACGATCGACAGCGGCAGGACGATGCGCGGGAAGTACACCTTCTGGATCAGGCTCGCGTTGTCGACGAGCGATCCCATCCCGACCGAGACGGCGTTCGAGAAGAACAGCCACGGGAGCAGACCGGCCAGCAGCCACAGGGCGAACACGTCGAGACCGCTGGGATCACCCGGGTCGGGCTTGACCCGCAGGATGAGGGAGAACACCGCGGTGTAGATGAGCATGAGCGCCAGCGGATTCGCCAGCGACCACAATTGTCCGAGCACGGTGCGCTTGTATTTGCCGCGGATCTCCCGCAGTGCGAGGTTGGCCAACAGCTCTCGCGCCGAGAGAAGCTCTCTCAGATAGCCCATGAAACCTCGCGTCAATCAGCCGAACACAACAAGCGATAAATCTACCGCACACGCTCCTGAGCGATCGGCCTGAGACCCGCTCACAGCTCCGCGTGCAGCGCCCACACGCGGTCGGCGGAGGCCTCCCACGCGAAACCCTTGGCCCGGTCGCCGGCGAGGACGCGCAGACGCTCCGCGTCCTCCCCGAGGGCGCGGGCGATCGCCTCGCCGAGGTCGTCGGCGCCGGCGTAGACCGCCGCATCGGCGAGCACTTCGCGGTGCACGGCGGTGTCGGCGGCGACGAGGGGCACGCCGAGGGCGAGGGCGTCCACGGCGCGCCAGGGCCAGTCCGTGCGGCTGCTCGGGGCGACGAACACCGCGGCGTGCGAGAGGACCGCCGCGCGGTCCCACCGGTCGAGCGATCCGCGGGCGTGCACGCGGGACTCGGAGATCCCCGCGCCGGAGGCGAGATCGGCCACGGCCGGCTCCTCCCCCTCGGGCACGTCGATGACGACGACGTCGCCCTCCCATCCGGCCGCGGTGACGCCCGCGAACGCGGCGGAGAGGCCGTCGGAGGCGACGGCACCGCCGGCGACGGCGAGGAACGACGACGGCAGGTCGAGCGCGCGCAGCCGCCCCACGGCATCCGAGGGCACGCGGAAACCGCGGACGGGCGCGCCGCCGATGACCCGCACCTTGGCGACGAGCTTGGCCTTGGCCACCTCGGCCAGGCGCTCGGCCATCGCGTGCGAGGGAACGACGACGGCGTCGGCGTGCTTGCCCACGCGAGAGAGGAGGGCACGTGCGGCCAGGACCTCGGCCCGGGGCAGTTCGTCGGGAGTCTCCCACGCGCGCAGGTCCCACAGCGTCACGACGATCTGGTGCGTCTCGTTGACGCGATCGTGACGCACGAGCGGGGCGAGCGGCGTCGGGGAGTGGATCAGGCCGCGGCCGATTCCCGGGGCCACCCCGAGCTGCCAGGATGCCGCGAGCTCGCGCCGCCGCATCGACAGCCGCGTCTCGGATGACAGGCCCGTCACCCCGACGTCGTCGCGCAGGCCCGGAGACGGCACGATCGCGGCCACGTCGCAGCCGCGCGGGGCGGTGTCGACGAGCGCTTGAGTGAGCGACGCGGAGGCCTCGGCGAGGTCACGGGAGGTGGGGGTGACGAGCTGATCCAGCACGACGCGGAGGGTGACGGTCACGGCGCGGGTGCCTCCGTCTCGGTGGGTGGGTGGAGCTTGTCGCGCACGATCTGCTGGACCTGGGCGTAATCGGGGTCGAACTCGTCGACGCCGCCTTCGGGGGTGAGCTCGATCGTCGTGACCGGCTGGCCCTTCGCCTTCAATGCAAGGTCCACGAGGGTCGGGGCGATGAGACCCTGCGGCAGGTCGGTCTCGACGACGTTCGTCCCGGCCTTCCACACCTCCGTGAAGTGCTGGAGCACGTTCTGCGGAGTGAACTGCGCGAGGATCGCCTCCTGCAGCTGCCGCTGACGCCGCATGCGATCGAAGTCGCTCGTGGTGTACCGCGAGCGGGCGTACCACTGGGCGGTGTCGCCGTCCATGCGCTGCGCGCCCGGCTCGATCCACCCGAACGCCCAGTCGTCCACCGGCTGGCCGTCGTACGCGGGGCCGCCCTTGGGGAGTCGCTCGTCCACGGTGATGTCGACTCCGCCGAGCGCGTCGACGACGTCGGCGAAGCCCTTCATGTCGATCAGGACGTAGTACGGGATCTTGATGCCGAGGATGCCTTCGGCGGCGTCCTTCGTGGCTTCGATCCCCGGTTCGGAGCCGTTCGCGACCGCGTCGGGGTACAGGGCATTGCCGTCCTTGCAGACCTCGACCTCGGTGCGCAACTGATTGATGCCGCTGCCCCACCCGCACGTGGCGTTCGCGTAGCCGGTGTGGCCGTCGGGGTATTCGTCCTGCATCGGCCCCGGGGCGAAGGGGAAGTGCGGCATGTCGCGCGGGATGCCGGTGATGGTCACCGCACCGGTGGAGGCGTTGATCGAGACGACCGAGATGGAGTCGAATCGCATCGAGTCGCGGCCCTCGCCGGAGTCGGCGCCCAGGAGCAGGATGTTGTAATAGCCGTCGGACGGCGGGACGACGGGAGCCGATTCGGCGAAGATCTGCGCGAACCCGTCGCGAGTGGTGCCCGCGGCCTGCGCGGCCCAGGCCGCGCCCGAGCCGGTGAGTACCAGCAGGCCCACCGAGACGAAGGCGATGGCGAACCGCGCGAGGGGGCCGGTGCGGACGAGCCGCACGAGCCGCAGCGTGTCGATCGTCAGGACGATCCACAGCACGACATACCCGATGAGCACGACCTGCACGACGGTGAGCGGTACCCACCGGAACCACGACAGGAAATCGGGGATGAACGATCCCGTGGCCAGGGCGAACAGCCCGCTCGGCCACAGCAGCGCACCGAGGGCTGCGAGGACCAGGATCGTCCACAGGAACACGGTGCAGGCCAGTCCGAACCGACCGAGGCGGCGGTTGCCCGCGAGGATCTGCGCCGATCCCGGCACGAGGACGTTGAGAACGACGAGCCACCAGCCACGTCGCGTCATGACCTCCCGCGACGAGACATCCGGGTTGCGCATCGGCCGCGACTCCACGAGCGGCTCGCGCGTCCGCGGCCGCGGCGGCGCCGACAGCGTCACAACGAGTCCTTCAGGCGGCGGTTCTTCTCCTCCACCTGGGCTTCGAGGTCGGCGGCGTAGGCCTCGACCCGGTCGCCCAGCGCGGGATCGGCGGCACCGAGGACACGCGCGGCCAGAAGACCGGCGTTCTTGGCGCCGTTAATGGACACCGTGGCCACGGGGATCCCGGCCGGCATCTGCACGATGCTGAGCAGCGAGTCGAGTCCGTCGAGCGTCGCCAGCTGCACCGGCACGCCGATGACCGGCAGTGCGGTGACCGAGGCCAGCATGCCCGGGAGGTGGGCCGCCCCGCCCGCACCCGCGATAATCGCGCGCAGCCCCCGCGCACGGGCCTCGCGGCCGTAACGGATCAGCTTGTCGGGCGTGCGATGCGCCGAGACGACCTCGACCTCGTGCGGGATGCCGAACTCGGTGAGCACCTGAGAGGCGTCGCTCATCACGCGCCAGTCGGAGTCGGAGCCCATGACGACGCCGACCACCGGCGTCTCGGAGGAATGCAGTGGCCGGGTCACCGGTCCAGGCTAGGGCGGGTCGCTGGAAGATCGCGCAACGGCGCGCTCAGTCGAAGAATGCCGCCGCCGCCCGCGCCTCGTAGACGGCATCGTCGAGGTCGTCGCCGGCGACGTTGACGTGCCCCACCTTGCGGCCGGGGCGCGGATCCTTGCCGTAGGTGTGGATCTTCGCCGACGGGTGAGCCGCCATCGCCGGGGCGAACCGCTCGGTGAGCCCGCCCTCGGCCGGTCCGCCGAGGATGTTGATCATGACCGTCCACGGGGCCAGCGCGGCGGTCGATCCGAGCGGCAGGTCGAGGACGGCGCGCACGTGCTGCTCGAACTGACTCGTCACCGCGCCGTCCTGCGTCCAGTGACCGCTGTTGTGCGGGCGCATGGCGAGCTCGTTGATGAGGATGCGCTCGTCGGAGGTCTCGAACAGCTCCACCGCGAGCATCCCCGTCACGCCGAGCCCTTCGGCCACCACGACGCCGATCTCGGCGGCTGCACGCTCGAGGCGGCCGCCCGCACGGGGGGCCGGGGCGATGACCTCGGCGCACACGCCGTCGCGCTGGGTGGTGGCCACGAGGGGGTACGTCCGCACCTCGCCGGACGGGCGTCGGGCGACCTGCTGCGCGAGCTCGCGCGTGAAGTCGACGAGCTCCTCCGCCAGCAGCGCACCACCGTGGGCGTCCTCGGCGAGCGCGGCGAACCAGTCGTCGGCCTCGGTGGCTACGGACACGACCCGCACGCCCTTGCCGTCGTAGCCGCCGCGGGGGGTCTTCACGACCGCGCGGCCGCCGTGCGCGTCGAGGAACTCCTGCAGCTCCGCGGCGTCGGAGACCGCCGCCCAGTCGGGCTGCGGCATCCCGAGCTCGGCCATGCGCGTCCGCATCACGAGCTTGTCCTGCGCGACGGCGAGGGGTGCGGGGCCGGGGTGCACGGCGACGCCGGCCTCGACGAGGGCGGCCAGGACGTCTTGCGGAACGTGCTCGTGGTCGAAGGTGAGGACGTCGACGTCGCGCGCGAAGCGCAGCACCGTCTCGGCGTCGCGGTAGTCACCGACGGCGGTGGCGGCCAGGCTCGCGGACATGCCCTCGCTCTCGGCGAGGACCCGGATGTCGATCCCGAGTTCTTCGGCGGGCGCGATCATCATCCGCGCCAGCTGTCCGCCACCGACCACTCCGACTCGCAGCGTCATGCCGCTCCTTCCGTCCCGTCCATTGTGGCCGTCGCACAGCGGGGTTGCACACCGGGTGCCCGGGGTCAGCCGTCGATCGCGCCCGAACCGTTCGACTGCGAGTCCCGGTGGGCGAGGATCTGGTTCACCTCGACCTGGTCGACCAGCGTCTCGTGCACGAGGGCGGCGTGCGGGACGTTCTTCAGCCGCATGGGGGGCTCGACACCGTTGGAAAGAGTCAGCGTCCCGGCTCCCCACATGCGCTGCAGGATGCCGCGGCGCATCTGGATCGCGTACCCCCGGACGTGCGAGATCTCGCGACTGCTCGATCCGAAGAACCCGGAGCGTTCGATCACCCGACGCGTCGTGATCGTCCAGGACCGCGACAACCAGACGAAGTACGGCACGATCACCAGCAGCAGGACCAGCGCGCCCGCGGCCGTCAGGAGCATCCAGTTCTCGAAAGGAGCGGGAAGGTTGTCGTAGAAGTACGTTGTCGCGCCCGCGACGGCGATGAGGACGAGCGCCGACCAGAACAGCCGCCGGGAATGCCCGCGCAACCGCGCGATGCGCCGTTCGGGCGCCACCGAACCCGGGGCCGGCGTCCGCGGGCGGCCTCCGTAGCTGGTCGGCTGGGTCACGGTTTCATTCTGGGGGACGGGACCCGCGACGCCGCCCGCACACGCGGGTGGCGGGCGGGTCAGCGCACGTGGACGACGTCGCCCGCGGCGACCACGGTCTGGATCGTGCCGGACTCCACGACCAGCCGCCCCTCGGCGTCGAGTCGCTCCGCGCGCCCGTGCAGGGTTGTCCCGTCGGGGAGGGAGACCGACACTTCGCGTCCGACGGTCGCGCAGAGCTTCTCGATGTCGCGGTGCACGCGCGCGACATCGCCGCTCGACAGGGTGGCGAGGAACTCTGCGAGGGCCTTCACGTAGTCGGCGAGGAGTGCGTCGTCGTCGACGTCGATCCCGATCGCGGCGAAGGAGGTGGCCGTGGAAACGGGCAGATCGGCGCGCGTCATGCGGGTGTTCACTCCCGCGCCGACGACGACGGTGTCGAGGGACCCGGGAACCGCCTCCGCGAGGATGCCGCAGATCTTGCCCCCGTCCACGAGTACGTCGTTCGGCCACTTGAGCTCGGCCTTCGAGCCGTGGCCGGAGAGCCTGCTCTCGACCGCGCGGGCCATGGCCGCTCCGGCCGCCAAGGGGATCCAGCCGCGCATCTCCATCGGCACGCGGCCGGCGTCGACGACGACGGAGACGGCGAGCGCGGTACCCGCCGGCGCGGTCCACGTGCGATCGAGCCGGCCGCGCCCGGCACGCTGGTCGTCGGTGACAAGGAGCGACAGGGGAGGCCAGCCGGCCGGGTCGGCGGCCACGGCGGCCACGACGTCGGCGTTGGTGGAGTCGGTGGTCTCCACGATCTGGACGCGCGGGCTGAGCGCGGCGGTGAGCGGGTATCCGGCAGCGGGGATCGGCATGTCCACACCCTAGGCAACACCCGGGGGCGATGGCATCCACTTGCCTTCTCCCCGGTAGTGCCCCTCCCGGCGATGGATGGATGCCACAGCGTCTCGGGCGGGGGCTTGTGCGCACCCTCCAACATGGGCACCGACGCGGTCGCTAGGGTGGAAAGCGTGACCGACCAGCCCGATCTCTTCACGACCGCCGGCAAGATCGCCGACCTGCGCACGAGGTTCCAGGAGGCGGTCGTCGACGCCGAAGCCGCCGCGCGCACCAAGCAGCACGCCAAGGGCAAGCTCACCGCCCGCGAGCGCATCGAGATGCTGGTCGACCCCGGCTCGTTCGTCGAGCTCGACGAGTACGTCCGGCACCGCACGGCCGCCTTCGGCATGGACAAGTCCCGCCCCTACGGCGACTCGGTCGTCACCGGCACGGGCACGATCCACGGGCGCACGGTCGCGGTCTACGCGCAAGACTTCTCCACCTTCGGCGGGTCGCTCGGCGAGGTCGCCGGCGACAAGATCATCAAGGTCATGCAGCTGGCCCTGCGCAGCGGCATCCCGATCATCGGCATCCTGGATTCGGGCGGCGCGCGCATCCAGGAGGGCGTGGTCGCCCTGGGCAAGTACGGCGAGATCTTCCGCCTGAACACGGCGGCATCGGGCGTGATCCCGCAGCTGTCGATCATCATGGGCCCGGCCGCCGGTGGCGCGGTCTACTCCCCCGCCCTGACCGACTTCGTGATCATGGTCGACAAGACCAGCCAGATGTTCGTCACCGGCCCCGACGTGATCAAGACCGTCACCGGCGAAGACGTCGGGATGGAAGAGCTCGGCGGCGCCCACACGCACAACACTCGCTCCGGCGTCGCGCACTACCTCGCCGACGACGAAGACGACGCCATCGACTACGCCCGCACGCTCATCGGGTTCCTCCCCGACAACAACCTCTCCGAGCTGCCCGTCTACGAGACGCCGTTCGAGTTCGAGACGACGGATGCCGATCGCGCACTGAACACCGTCATCCCCGACTCCCCCAACCAGCCGTACGACATCCACACCGTCATCGAGGGCATCGTCGACGGTGCCGACTTCCTCGAGGTGCAGCCGCTGTTCGCCCCGAACATCGTCATCGGGTTCGGGCGCATCGAGGGGCGCACCGTCGGCATCATCGCCAACCAGCCCTCGCAGATGGCCGGCACGCTCAACATCGACGCGGGCGAGAAGGCGAGCCGTTTCGTCCGCTTCTGCGACGCGTTCTCGGTGCCCATCGTGACCCTCGTCGACGTGCCCGGCTACCTCCCGGGCACCGACCAGGAGTGGACCGGCGTCATCCGCCGCGGCGCGAAGCTGCTCTACGCCTACGCCGAGGCCACCGTGCCGCTGGTCACCGTGATCCTCCGCAAGGCCTACGGCGGCGCGTACATCGTCATGGGCTCCAAGCAGCTCGGCGCCGACATCAACCTCGCGTGGCCCACCGCCGAGATCGCCGTCATGGGCGGTCAGGGCGCGGTGAACATCCTCTATCGCGGCGAGATCAAGCGCGCCGAGGAGGCGGGCGAGGACGTCGCCGCCGTCCGCACGCGCCTGGCCAACGAGTACACCTACAACGTCGCCTCGCCGTTCCTGGCGGCCGAACGCGGGGAGCTCGACGGCATCATCGAGCCGGCGCAGACGCGCGTCTCGATCGCGAAAGCCCTGCGGGCACTGCGCAACAAGCGCGCGAGCCTGCCCGCCAAGAAGCACGGGAACATACCGCTGTGAGCGACACGGCACCCGAGGATTCGCCGGCGACCGTCGCCCGGGTCGTCCGCGGCGCACCGACGCCCGAAGAGCTGGCCGCGGCCGTCGTCGTCGTGAGCGAGGCCTTCGCACGCGAAACCGCGGATGCCACGGCCCCCGAGGACGCGCCCCGCTCGCGCTGGGAGCTCTCGGCGCGGGGCCTGCGCTCCCCGCTGAACCGCGACGCGGGCTGGCACGGCTTCACGGGCTGACTGTCCCCCGAAATACCTACAGACGGAGCCGAAACGCTCACGGATACTGGAGGAGCTGGAACGCATCACGCGTTCGGTCGGGCCGCTCCATCGAGCCGGTTCCGGCCACGCGGACGGTTTTCGGGTAGCCGTTCGCATGGGTGAGGGGCAGGCGATTCGCCGCCCCTCACCCCTCACTTTTTCTCCGCGAAAGAGCGCCGTCTGCCGGACCGGCGGTGAGCGGTGCTCGTCAGCTGGGCCGACGGATCTCGCGCCACAGGTCGACAGCGTCCTCGTCGGCGCCGGCCCCCTCGGATGCCGTGCGGCCCACCACCGTGACCGCCACCTCGTGATGGGGCGAGGTGCGGATGATGAGCCGCTCGGAGGAGGCTTCGCCGACGATCCCGGCGAGTTCGCTGCGGATCTCGGCGAGCGCGGGAGCGGGCAGCCCTTCCAGCCCTCCCTCGTCGAAGAGCATGACGATCGTGCCGCGACGACGGGCGGCATCGATCTGCGCGCGCACGCCGTCATCGAGAAGGCGGGGGCTGCGCAGCTCGTCGCGCAGGCTCTGCTCCGCCAGCCGGGCCGAGTTCTTCTCGCTCGGGCGCAGGTTGCCCCCGGTCTCGATCGTGCGGCCGAGCACGGGGCCGGCCACGTGCAGGGCCCGTTGGACGTGCAGGCGCCGCTCGCGCTGGCGACCGCTCTGCGACGCCTGCCACGCCGAGGCCGCCTGCTGAAGCTCCGAGAGCTGCTCGGCATCGTGGGCGACCCGGTCCAGAGCGTAGGAGATCAGCTGCGCCGCGGCGACCCACACGAGCGACCCGACGAGTCCGAGACTCAACGCCGCGAGGGGACCGAGCCAGACCGCCGCCGAGAGGGCCATGAGACCCGTGCCCACCCAGGCCACCGCCGGGCGGCGGCGGACCATGACCACCGTCATCAACGCGCCGATACCCCCGATCACCCACGTGACGAAGGGCTGGGCGCGGCCGGCCTCGCTGACCGCGGCGAAGGCCGCATTGGGCACGACGACCGCGGCGAGCAGCGCGAGGGCGGCGGCCCACCGCGGCGGGACGATGCGCGGGCCGGGGAGGCCGCCGTCGACGGCGGCGCGCTGCCTCGTCGGCAGCAGGATCCACACCCAGGTGATCGGCAGGTAGATGACCAGCGCGGCGACCAGCAGCCAGCCCCGATCGACCGTGTCCGGAAGCGTCCAGAGCAGGCTCCGGGCAGCGAGGTACGCGGTGAACGCCAGGGCGATGCCCGAGAGGATCGAGCGGACGGTCACCAGCGATCCCCGCTCTCCCACTCGAGCGTCACCGTCGTCCCCGCGGGCGTGGAATCCACCGCGGACCGGCCGCCGACCGCGGTGACGCGGGCGATGATCGATCCGCGGATGCCGAGCCGATCGGCCGGGATCGCATTGACGTCGAAGCCGCGACCGGCGTCTCGCACGCGGATGGTCACGCCCCCGGGCTCGGCGTGGCCGACGACATCGACCGACAGCGCGCGCGCTTCGGCATGCTGGACGGCGTTGGCCACGGCCTGCATCGCCGCCAGGACGAGCGCGCGGGCGACGCGACCCGGAACGCGCGGGGTGCCCTCCTGCACGCGCCGCTGCACGACGAGTTCCACCCCGAAGTCGCGCGCCGACGTCTCGATGTCCTGGGCGAGGGCCGTGGCATCCATCGGCTCGTCGCTGCCCTCGAGGGCGTCCTTCTCGGCGTTGGCGAGGCGGGTGAGTGCCTCTCGGGCCATGCTGACCGCCAGTGTTCGCTCGCGCGGGGTCGACGCGCGTTCCGCCGCCAAGAGGGCACCGAGGACGCTGTCGTGCATGAGGGCCGCGACCGCGACGCGTTCGTGTTCGGTCGCCGCGGTCGCCGCGGCCGAGGCGTAGCTCGCCACGGCGCGCGCCCGGGTCTCGTCGACGTTCGCCGCGATCGAGCGGTACATCCACGTCAACGTCACGAGGACACTCCCCAGGATCAGGGCGAACGAGACGTCCAGAGCCACGGGCAGAAGGAATTCGGGGCGCCCGCCGGCCTGGAGCAGCCGGACCACGCCGAAGAGCAAGGGGGCGGCGACCGTCCACGCCACCTGCAGGGCTAGCGGGAAGGCCACCACGGTGGCCACGGTGGCCACGTTGATGAGGTAGAAGATCCACGGGTTCTGGGTCGGCGAGGGCGGCTGACCCCCGGCCGTGGCGACGGGCCACAGCGCGAGCGCGATCACGAACACCACGGCGAACAATCCCGAGAACAGCCGCGCGAATCGCCCCACGCCGCATGCGACCACCATGGCCAGGAGGGGGACGAAGACGCCGACCACGAGGGGGAGGTGCCACCCCTCGGCTTCGTCGCTCGGGCCGAAGGCGGCGACGAACGCCTGCACCCCGAGGACCAGACAGGCCGGCCCGACCAGCAGCGTGATGACCCGCTCGATGCGCTTCTGCGTGAACGACCCGGGGTCGTCGCTGGTCTCTCGCGTGTGCGGGATCCTCCCCCATGCCTCGTCGAGGACGGAGCGATCGACGTCAGGCATCGCCTGGCGTCTCGGGAGCGTCATGGAGGATGCCGTCTTCCATCGCCCGCCGCAGCAGATCGACCTTCGTCGGGGCGGGGCGACCGACCTCGACGTACTTCACGCGGACGCGCGTGATGTTCTCTTTCGCGGTGGAGTACGCCACTCCCAGACGCTCGGCGACGGCCTTGAGGGGCAGGCCCGCGGCGTACAGGCGGAGCACTTCCCGCTCGCGCGCGGACAACTGCGCATCCGCGAACTCGCGATCGCCCTCGACGGCGCTGGCCCACTCGACGTTGTCGAGCAGCTCGCCCCGCGCCACCGTGCCGATCGCCGCGAGCACCTCGTGCGTGGGCGAGGACTTGCTCACGATCCCGGCCGCGCCGGCGGCGAGCGCCTCGCGCACCGCGGCCGGGCGGTCGGCGACGCTGTGGATGATGACGCTGGACCCGTCGCGCACGACCCGGTCGACGTTCTCGGACACCGTGGTGCCGTCGCCCAGGGTGAGATCGAGCACGACGACGTCCGCCGGGGCCTCGCCCGCGGAGCGACGCCACTCGAGATAGGCGGCCACGTTCGCGCCCGAGGAGACCACTTCGAACGACTCGGTGCGCGCGAGCGCGGCCTCGAGGCCGAGACGGACCGATTCGTGGTCATCGATGAGGGCGACGCGCGTCATCTCCTCATCGTATCGGCGCGGCCCCTCGGATAGCGGGACTCCACATGCGCCGATCGGCGGGTCACCGCCGCAGCGCGACCACGGCCTCCACATGGTGGGAGTTCGGGAACAGATCCAGACCCCGGATCCCCCCATCGGCCCGGTAGCCGTGCTCGGCGAAGATGGCCAGGTCACGGGCGAGAGCCACCGGATCGCACGCGACGTAGACCACCGCGCTCGGCCCCAGCGCGGCGAGGCCCTCGACGACGTCCCGCCCGGCGCCCGCCCGCGGCGGGTCCAGGCCCACGACGCCGCGCGAGAGACGCTCCCGCTCCCGCTCCGAGGCGTCGGCGACCAGCGCGCCGACGTAGCGATCCACCCGGGCCGTCTCGGCGCGAGCGCCGACCCACTCGGCGAGGTTCTCTCCCGCGTGCTCGGTCGCGCGCGCATCGCTCTCGACGCTGATCACGCGCGTCGCGACGCCGCCCATGTCGGCCAACGCCGCGGCGAAGAGCCCCACCCCTCCGTAGAGGTCGAGGTGGGTGGCATCCGGGTCCAGGTCGCCCACGGTCGCGCGCACCCGTTCGGTCACGGCATCCGTGAGCGCGGCGGCCGCCAACCGGTGCACCTGCCAGAAGCCGCCCGCGTCCACCCGGAAGACGCGATCGCCGACGCGTTCCTCGACGACCTCGGCCGGAGCGGCGTCGCGCGTGCCGTCCGGACGCGGCAGGACGCGCACGCGCCCGTCGGCGGGCTGGACGAGGTCGATGCGGCCGACGGCGCCTCCGCGCAGCTCCGCCGCGGCACGCGCGACGGCGGCCGTGGCCAGCGGCAGGTCGGGGGTCTCCACGACCCGGTGCGAGCGCGGTGCGAAGGGGCCGACGCGACCGGCCTCGTCGACGTGCAGGCTCACGCGCGTGCGCCAGCCCGTGCCGTCGGGGGTCTCGTCGGCGCCGGCCGCGCGCACCTCGACCGGCAGCTCGAGGCGACCGACGCGCTCGAGGGACTCCCGGATCACACGTTCCTTGAGCGCGCGCTGGTGGGCGAGGGCGATGTGGCCGAACTCGGCGCCTCCCGCACGCTCCTCAGGGGCGCGGTCGATCGACGCGGACGCCCACACGTGCGGGCGACGCTCGGGGGCCGCCTCGAGCACCTCCAGCGCCTCGGCACGCCAGAACGCCTTCTTGCGGGTGTCGGTGAGCCGGACGCGCACGCGCTCCCCGGGCAGCGTGTCGGGCACGAAGACGACGCGACCCTCGTGCCGCCCGACGAAGATGCCGCCGTGGGCGACGCCGGTGATGTCGAGATCGATGAGGTCGCCGTTGTGCATCCCCCGAGCCTGTCACACGCGGCTCCCGTGGGGCTGTGCGTCGGTAGCGTGGACGCATGCGCGTGTGCTTGGCATCCACTTCCCCCGCCCGGATGATGCTTCTGCGGCAGGCTGGCATCGAGCCGGAGGCCCGCGCCCCGCAGGTCGACGAGGAAGCGGTGATCGCCGAGGTCGAGGCGGCGGAGGGGCGTCGGCTCCCCGCCCCCGAGCACGTGCTCCTCCTCGCGCGACGCAAGGCCGCCGACGTCGCGCACCGGCTGCACGCGGAGGACCCCGACTTCGACGGGTTCGTCATCGGGGGCGATTCGATGTTCGCGCTCGGCGACGAGATCCTCGGAAAGCCCTATACGCCTGAGGCGGCGACCGCCCGGTGGCGGGAGATGCGCGGGCGCACCGGCATCCTGCACTCGGGCCACAGCGTGTTCCGCCTCGTCCCCGGCGCGGAGCCCCGCGAGGCGTTCGCCGTCGCCGAGGCGTCCGTCAGCTTCGCGTCCGACGTCGACGACGACGAGATCGCGGCGTACGTCGCCAGTGGCGAACCGCTGCACGTGGCCGGCGCGTTCACGGTCGACAGCCTCGGCGGGGCCTTCATCGACCGCGTCGAGGGCGACCCGTCGACGGTGGTCGGGATGTCGCTGTCCACGGTGCGCCGATTGGTGCGCGAGCTCGGCGGCTCGTGGACCGAACTGTGGAACCGTTCGTAGACTACCCCACACGTTTTTCGGCGTTTCTTGTCGAGGAGGGTCAAAAGAGCGGCACGGGGCCTCGATAGGCTGGGAGGATGCCGAAGATCGCCAAGGTTCTCGTCGCCAACCGCGGCGAGATCGCCGTCCGTGTCATCCGCGCCGCACGCGATTCGGGTAAGGCCTCCGTCGCCGTCTACGCCGACCAGGACCGGGATGCCCTGCACACCCGCCTCGCCGACGAGGCCTACGCGCTCGATGGCGCCACCAGCGCCGACACCTACCTGTCGATCGAGAAGATCCTCTCGATCGCCCGCCGCTCCGGCGCCGACGCCGTGCACCCCGGCTACGGCTTCCTCGCCGAGAACGCCGACTTCGCCCGCGCCGTCATCGACGCCGGCCTGATCTGGATCGGCCCCGCACCCGCGGCCATCGAGGCCCTCGGCGACAAGGTCACCGCGCGTCACGTCGCCGAGAAGGTCGGTGCACCGCTCGCCCCGGGCACCCCCGGCCCCGTCGCCGGAGCCGACGAGGTCATCGCCTTCGCCGAGCAGGTCGGACTCCCCATCGCCATCAAGGCCGCGTACGGCGGCGGCGGACGTGGACTGAAGGTCGCCCGCGAGCTCGACGAGGTCGCCGAGATGTTCGAGTCGGCCACGCGCGAGGCCGTCGCCGCCTTCGGCCGCGGCGAGTGCTTCGTCGAGAAGTACCTCGACAAGCCGCGTCACGTCGAGACCCAGTGCCTCGCGGATGCCGCCGGCAACGTCGTCGTCGTCTCCACGCGCGACTGCTCGCTGCAGCGCCGTCACCAGAAGCTCGTGGAAGAGGCGCCCGCGCCGTTCCTCACCGACGAGCAGAACGCCGTGCTGTACTCGGCATCCAAGGCGATCCTCCGCGAGGTCGGCTACGTCGGGGCCGGCACGTGCGAATTCCTCATCGGCGCCGACGGCACGATCTCGTTCCTCGAGGTCAACACGCGCCTCCAGGTCGAGCACCCGGTCTCGGAAGAGGTCACCGGCATCGACCTCGTCCGCGAGCAGTTCCGCATCGCCGAGGGCGAGGAGCTGGGCTACGACGACCCCGCGCCGGTGGGCCACTCGATCGAGTTCCGCATCAACGGCGAAGACCCCGGCCGCGGCTTCCTCCCGCAGCCCGGGCCCATCCACGTCTTCAAGACCTTCGGGGGTCCCGGCCTGCGCCTGGACTCCGGCGTCACCGCCGGCGACAGCGTCTCGGGCGCGTTCGACTCGCTCCTGGCGAAGATCATCGTGACGGGCCGCGACCGTGCCGAAGCTCTCGAGCGTGCACGCCGCGCCCTCGACGAGTTCGAGGTCGCCGGGCTCCCCACCGTCCTGCCGTTCCACCGCAAGGTCGTGCGCGACCCCGCCTTCACCGCCGAGGACGGCCACTTCGGTGTGTACACCCGGTGGATCGAGACCGAGTTCGTCAACGACATCCCCGCGTGGGACGGCGAGCTCGAGGCCCCCGCCGACGCCGCCGGCCGGCACACCGTCGTGGTCGAGGTCGCTGGCAAGCGCCTCGAGGTGAGCCTGCCCGACCGCATCTCCGCGCCTGCCGCGAAGCCCGGCCGTCCCGCGGTCGCGCCGCCCTCGCGCCGGTCCCACGCCGCGTCCCCGACGGCCGGGGCCACCGGTGACGCCGTGAAGTCGCCGATGCAGGCCACCGTCGTCAAGGTCGCCGTCGAAGAGGGACAGCAGGTCGTCAAGGGTGACCTCGTCGTCGTGCTCGAGGCGATGAAGATGGAGCAGCCCCTCCAGGCCCACAAGGACGGCACCGTCACCGGGATCGACGCGAGCCCCGGCACGACGGTCGCGGCGGGCCACTCGCTGCTGCTCATCAGCTGAGGGCGCGTCGCTACGAGCGATAAACGCTTCTTGTAGTGAGACACGCGCGTAGAGAGCGTTTCTCGGTACCGGAAGCGTTTATCGCTGTGAGGACACAGCAGCCGGGCGGGGGACGGATGCCAGGGGCCCGGCATCCGGGGCGACTCAGTCCTCGCCTGGATCGTCGCGGTCGACGATGTGCATCGCGCGCGCGGCGTCGGTGATGCTCGAGGTCAGCGACGGGTACACCGCGAACACGCGGGCGACCTGATCGACGGTGAGACGGCGCTCGACGGCGATCGCGATCGGGTAGATGAGCTCCGACGCGCGGGGCGCGACGATGACGCCGCCCATGACGGTGCCGCTGCCCTGCCGCGCAATCAGCTTCACGAAGCCGTCGGTGATGCCCTGCATCTTCGCCCGCGGGTTGGACGAGAGCGGGAGCTTCTTCACGACACCCGCGATCTTGCCCTCGACGACGTCCTGCTCGCTGAAGCCGACCGTCGCGATCTCGGGGGCGGTGAAGATGTTCGCGGTGATGCGACGCGTCTCGAGCGGGATCACGACGTCGCCGAGTGCGTGGAAGACGGCCTGTCGGCCCTGCATGGATGCCACGGACGCCAGGGGGAAGAAGTTCGTGCAGTCGCCCGCGGCGTAGATGTTCGGCACCGAGGTGCGCGCGACGCGGTTGACCCGGATGTGCCCCGACGGGGTCATCTGGACGCCCGCCTGCTCCAGTCCGATCCTCGCCGTGTTCGGAATCGACCCGACCGCCATGAGGCAGTGGCTGCCCTCGATCGTGCGGCCGTCGGCGAGGGTCACGAGCACACCGTCGCCGGTGTTGACCACCGAATCCGCACGCGCCTTGGACAGCAGCGTCATTCCGCCGCGCTGGAAGACGCGCTCCAGCACGGCCGCGGCATCCTGGTCCTCGCCCGGAAGGACCTGGTCGCGGCTGGAGACGAGCGTCACCTTCGCCCCGAGGTTCATGTAGGCCGAGGCGAACTCCGCGCCCGTGACGCCCGAGCCGACGACGATGAGGTGCGACGGCACCGACTTCATGTCGTACAGCTGGGTCCAGGTGAGGATCCGCTCCCCGTCGGGTTGCGCCGACGGCAGCTCGCGCGGCGATGCCCCCACTGACACGACGAGGGTCTCCGCCTCGATGCGGTCGAAGTCCGTGCCCCCGGCCTCGGTCGAGACGACGACGGCGCCGGGGCCGTCGAGGCGCCCGTGGCCGGAGATAATGCGGACCCCCGCCTCCAGCAGCGACGCGCGCATGTCGTCGGACTGCTGACGCGCGAGCGAGAGCAGACGCTGGTTCACGGCGGCGAGGTTGATCGCGACCTCGGGGGCGAGGGGCTTACCCCGGTCGTCCTTCGCGAACAGCTGCACGCCGAGCTCGCTGGCGTTGCGGATCGCGACGGCGGCATCGGCCGTCGCGATGAGCGTCTTGGAGGGCACGACGTCGGTGATGACGGCCGAACCGCCCACCCCGGCCCGCTCGACGAGGGTGACATCGGCCCCCAACTGCGCGGCCGAGAGCGCCGCCTCGTAGCCACCGGGACCACCGCCGACGATCGCGATGGACTGCTTGCGCTCGAAGCTCTGCACCATGGCATCCATTCTTCCCTAGTGCGACGCGCGGCCCGTGCGCCTGGCACCGGGTGACGCGGCTTTCTAGAGTGGGTCCATGGCACACAGCACCCTTCACCCGCTCGACGACCCCGCGGCCGACCCGTTCGAGATCGCCGCCGCCGCGGCCGCCGACATCGCCCGCCTCTCGGGCGTCGAGCGTCACGACATCGCCGTCACCCTCGGCAGCGGCTGGGGCCGCGCCGCCGAACTCATCGGCGAAGAGACCGCGGCGTTCCCCGCGACCGAGGTCGTCGGCTTCTCGAAGCCCGCCCTCGAGGGGCACGTCGGCACGCTCCGCAGCGTCCGCACCCCCGGCGGCAAGAACGTCCTCGTGATCGGCGCCCGCACCCACTACTACGAGGGCCACGGCGTGCGACGTGTCGTCCACAGCGTCCGCACCGCCGCGGCGACCGGTGCGACGACGATGATCCTCACCAACGGCGCGGGCGGTATCCGCGAGACGTGGAAGCCCGGCCAGCCCGTGCTCATCAGCGATCACATCAACCTCACCGCCGACTCGCCCCTCGAGGGCGCGACGTTCATCGACCTGACCGACCTGTACTCGCAGCGCCTCCGCGACCTGGCACGGTCGATCGACCCGACGCTCGACGAGGGCGTCTACACGCAGTTCCGCGGTCCCCACTACGAGACGCCGGCCGAAGTGCAGATGGCCAAGACCATCGGCGGGCACATCGTCGGCATGTCCACCGCCCTCGAGGCGATCGCCGCGCGGCAGGCGGGCATGGAGATCCTCGGCTTCTCGCTCATCACGAACCTGGCCGCCGGCATCCAGAAGACCCCCCTCAGCCACGAAGAGGTGCTCGAGGCCGGCCGCGAGGCCGAGCCGGTGATCTCCGCCCTGCTGGCCCGCGTGATCGGCGCGCTGTGAGCGCGTTCGTCGACGCGGCCCGCGCCTGGCTCGCGCAGGATCCGGATGCCGTGACCCGCGAGGAGCTGTCCTCCCTGCTGGAGCGCGTCTCCGAGGGGTCGGTGGAGGCCGAGGCCGACCTCGCCGACCGTTTCTCGACCCGCCTGGCGTTCGGCACCGCCGGCCTGCGCGGAACCCTCGGGGCCGGCCCCAACCGCATGAACCGGGTGCTCGTGGCGCAGGCCGCCGCCGGCTTCGCGGCGTATCTGAGCGAGCGCGGCGGGGACGCACCCCCCACGGTGGTCGTCGGCTACGACGGGCGACGCAATTCCGACGTGTTCGCCCGCGACTCCGTGGAGATCTTTGCCGGCGCGGGGCTGCGCGCCATCCTGCTGCCGCGGATGCTCCCGACCCCCGTGCTCGCGTTCGCCGTGCGCCACCTCGGCGCCGACGCCGGGGTCATGGTCACCGCGAGCCACAACCCGCCGGACGACAACGGCTACAAGGTCTATCTCGGCGGCGCCGACGACGGCGCGCAGATCGTCTCGCCCGCCGACGCCGAGATCGCCGCGCACATCCAGCGCGTCGCCGACGCCGGCGACGTCACCGTGCTCCCCCGCTCGGTGGGGTACGAGAACGCGCCCGAGTCGGTCGTCGAGGCCTACATCGCCGCCACCGCGGCCGTCGCCCCCGCGGCCGCCGGGGCGGAGGGGCTGCGGTGGGTGTACACCGCGATGCACGGCGTCGGGTGGGAGACCGTCGCGCGCGTGCTCGCCGAGGCCGGGTATCCGGCCCCGGTGGTCGTCGAGGCGCAGATCCACCCCGACGGGCGCTTCCCCACGGTGGCGTTCCCGAACCCCGAGGAGCCGGGGGCGATGGACCTCGCGTTCGAGACGGCCCGGGCGGCCGACGCCGAGCTCGTCATCGCGAACGATCCGGATGCGGACCGCCTCGCCGTCGCGATCCCGGATGCCGAGGCTGACGGCGGCTGGCGCCGCCTCACCGGCAACGAGATCGGGTTGCTGCTGGGCTGGCGCGCCGCGCGGGCCGCGGCCGCGGCCGGCAGCGGGGGGTCGCTCGCGTGCTCCCTGGTGTCGTCGCCCGGTCTGCAGGCCGTCGCCGAGCACTACGGTCTCGACTTCCACGCGACCCTCACGGGGTTCAAGTGGATCTCACGGGCACCGGGTATCGTCTACGGCTTCGAGGAGGCCCTGGGCTATCTCGTCAACCCCGAGACCGTGCGCGACAAGGACGGCATCTCCGCCGCCGTGGCCCTCTTGGGCATGGCGACCGCGGCCCGCGCCGAAGGGCGCACCGTCGCCGACCTGCTGCAGGAGTTCCGCGACACGTTCGGGGCGTTCGCGAGCGACCAGATCTCGGTGCGCGTGACCGACGTGAGCGAGATCGCCGGGATCATGGCATCCCTTCGCGCCCAGCCGCCCGCCGCGGTCGGCGAGGTCGCCGTGACGACCATCGACGACCTGCTCGACGGCGTCGACGGGCTGCCCCCCGGCGACGTGCTGCGCATCTGGCTCGAGGACGGCTCGCGACTGGTCGTGCGCCCCAGCGGCACCGAGCCGAAGCTCAAGCTGTACCTCGACGTGCGCGGCTCGTCGGCCAAGAAGGCTCGCCGCCGCCTCGACGCCCTGCGCACCGGCGCCGAGGAGCTGCTCGCCGCGCGCCGCTGAGGTCGGGCTCCTCGGGTTTGGGGCGCGTGATTCCGTTTGGGGCGTGGATTACCGCGCCCCAAACGGTAGATCGCGCCCCAAACCAGAAGTTCTCCACACCGCCGGGGACGAGGTTCGGGGGTGAGGCGCGGACTCGGACAAAGTGAACGGATGGATGCCGTTCTCTCGACACCCCTGCTGCGCCGCTCGGAACTGGGCGAGCGCGACGTCGACCGCCACCGCCTCGACATCCTCGTGCGCGACGGCTCCCTGATCCGCATCCGGGCCGGTGTCTACGTCGAGGCCACGGCCACCGCCCGCCTGCGTCCCGAAGAGTGGATCGTGCTGCGCGCGCGAGCTCTCGCCCTCGTGAGCGTCGAGCCGCCGCTGTTCTCTCACCAGACCGCGGCCGCATTGCACGGACTTCCGCTGTACCGGCCTGACGCGCAGCGGGTCCATGTCATCCTCGACGAACGTCGCCGCGGCGGCATGGCGCAGACCGTGCGGCACCGGGGTGCCGTCGGGCCCGGCGACGTCGTCGACCTCGCCGGGCTTCGTGTGACCAGCATGGTCAGGACGATGTCGGACATCGCGCGTACGTGCGACTTCGAGACGGCGGTGTGCACCCTCGACGGCGCACTCCGCGCTCTCGCAACGACGACGGCGCGCACCTATGACGCGGACAAGGCGGCAGCTGCGATCGCGCTCGCGCTCGCCACCTCGCGACGGTCTGCACACGGCGGTGCGCGGGCCGCGCGGGCCCTCGCCTTCGCAGACGGACGCGCCCAACTGCCGGGCGAGAGCATCAGCCGCATCCGCATTGCCGAGATGGGCTTGCGCCCACCGCAATTGCAGGTGCGCGTTCCGAGCCCCTCCGGCTCCTCGTACTACCTCGACTTCGGCCTCGACGACGCGGGCGTCTGGGGGGGAGTTCGACGGGCGAGGGAAGTACACCGAACACGCCGCGCAGTCCGGCCGGTCTCCCGCGCAGGTGCTCCTCGCCGAGAAGCAGCGTGAGGACTGGATCCGCGGTACGACCGGGCGGGCGCTCATCCGCTGGGGATGGCCACACATCGTCGACGCCGCAACCCTCGCACGACGCTTCGCCGCCTTCCACGTCGCGCTTCCCTTGAGATGACCGCCGGCGCGTCGGGTCTTGGGGCGCGGAATTCAGTTTGGGGCGCGGAATTCCACGCCCCAAATGGAAGAACGCGCCCCAAACCCGGCGTAGCCCGGCAGTGGGGAACCTCAGCCGTCGATCACCGCGACGAGCTCATCGAGGAACGCGGCGAAGCTCGTCGCGCGACGGACGATGCGCTGCACGCTGTCGCGCTCGCTGAAGACCTCGACGAACTGCTCGAACACCGTCTGGAACGCCTCGCGGTCGGCCTCCGAGAACGCCACGAGCGCCACCACCTGCACGCGTCCCTCGCCCCAGGCGATCGAGGGGTCGGCGATGCCGATCGCGATGCGGGTCTGGGTCGCCGTCATGCCCATCGCGTGCGGCACGGCGAGCGCGTCGGTGAACGCGGTCGACGAGATCGCCTCGCGCTCGACGGCCCGCGCGACGTAGTCGTCATCGATGACGCCCTCGTCGACCAGCAGCCCGCCGAGGCGACGGATGACCCCGGCCTCGCCATCGGCGCCGTCGAGGCCCCGCACGAAAGCGTCGGGTGAGAAGTAGCGCTCGAGCTCGGCGCTCAGCCGCGCGAGGCGGCGGGCCCGCCGGACGCGCGACGCCGCGGCCTGCACGCGCTCGACGTCGGCGTCGGTGAGGAACGGCTGGATACGCACGAACCGGTCGCCCGGCCGCGGCGGGTCGATCGTGGTGAGCACGAGGTCGGTGTCGATGGAATCCCACGCCGGGTCGATACGGGTCTCGACGCCGACGACCTCGATCGCCTGCCCGAGCGACCGGTCGACGCTCGAGCGCAGCAGTTCGTGCAGCTCGTAGTACCCGGGGCACACGATCGTCGCCGTCAGCAGCTGGTCGGAGCGGCGGCTGCGTTCGAGCCGCCCGCCGACGTGCATCGCGATGTAGGCGATCTCGTCGTCCATGATCGGGATGCCGAGGGCGTCCTGGAGCCCCTTGGCGATGTACACCGCGACCTCGAAGATCATCGGGTACGTCGACTTGAGCGAGCGCGTGAGGGGGTTGCGCGACCACGCCTGCTCGCGCGAGCGGTGCAGAAGGTTCTGCACGTGCAGCGCGAGGCGCATGACGAAGTCGGCGTGGGCGATATCGACCAGGTACTGGGATGCCGCGGCCTCGACGACCGCGCGCACGGCCTCCGCGACCGCCGGGTCCAGGCGCGCGCGCACGTCATCGGCCGCGGGAGAGCCGGGGGCCACGATCCGCGTGAGGACGAGAGTGGCGAGGTGGCGCAGGTCTCCCGCGCCGAGCTGCACGCCGATGTGCTTGAGCGTCAGGCGGTCCAGCAGGCCGGCGACGGCGTCCACGGCATCCGACCGCTCCCCCGCGGCGGCCCCCAGGCCGCGGTCGCGCGTGACCCGGTCGGCGGCGATGGCGATGTGCATGACGACGTCGCCGATGCCGATCTCGTTGACGAAGTACCCCATCGACCCGAGCCCGGCGACGAGCTCGGCTTTGAAGGGCCCGAACGCCCGCGCGCCGACCGACCGCTCGCCGAGCGTGCGGCGCAGCGCGTCGAGGTCGAACATCCCGGCATCCATTTCGTCGTGCGCGAGCTTGGACAGCAGCCGCCGCTGGGCGACCTCGGTCCCGCGCAGGCGGGCGGTGGATGCCGAGCGCTCGAGGGTCAGCTCGGTGCCGCCGAGCAGTCCGCGCACGCGCGCCAGGTCGGCTTCGAGGGTGGCGGCGCTGACGTGGAGGGTGTCGGCGGTCTCGAAGACGTCGATGCCGTCCGCGGAGTCGAGCAGGCGCCGCACGAGCGTGTGCAGCCGGTCGCGCGGCGTGCCGCTGTCGCCCGTCGAGCCCGCGCGCAGGGCGACCGCCGCGTCCGATCCCGCCCGATAGCCCAGTGGGCCCGACTCGATCGCCGTCCCGCCGGCCACGCGGGCGTTGACCGCGGTGACGTAGGAGCGCACGCTGCGCGGGGTCACGCCCAGCGCATCCGCCAGCGACGCGGCCGTGGACCACTCCGCGTCCCGCAGCAGCAGGGCCAGCAGGCGGTCTTGGCGAGCTTTCGTCGTCACGATCCGTCCTCCGCGCCGGCCCGGATGGCAGCGCTCCCCCCATCCAACCACGCGCATCACCCCCGAGCGCGGGGGGCGCGGCATCCACGTTCCGGGGGGTGGGAAACGAACCTGGTTGTCTGCTGTGAACGCGATGTTCACAATCGAGAGGAAGGAGGCGGGTCGATGAGGATCCTCGTGGTGTGCGGCGCTGGTGCGTCCAGCACGTTCGTCGCACAGCGTGTTCGTCACGCAGCTCACGATCGCGGCCTCCCCTACTCCGCTGCGGCGGGGACCGTGAGGTCGCTCCCGATCGACCTCGACGCGGTCGACATCGTTCTCGTCGGCCCGCACTTGGCCCCCGACCTGGAGCGGATCCGACAGGATGCCGCGACACGGGGGGTGCGTGTCGTCTTGCTGCCCGAGGACGCCTTCACCGACCTGACCGGAACCCGCACGCTCGCTCTCGTGGAAGAGGCGATGGGCGCGCGGGAGTCCGCGGACACCATCTGACCCGCCGCCGGAAAGGAACACTCATGCCCCAGATCACCCGGACGGTCCGCATCGGCTCGTCGCACGGCCTCCACGCCCGCCCCGCGAAGCTCTTCGCCCAGGCGGCCAAGGAGTCCGGCATCCCGGTGAGCCTCATCAAGGACGCCGGCGCGCCCGTGAACGCCGCCAGCATCCTGGGCATCATCGCCCTCGGCCTGGAACAGGGCGACTACGTCACGCTCACCGCCGACGGCGACAACGCCGAGGCGACGCTGGAGCGCCTGGCCGAACTGCTGACCACCGACCACGACGCCGAGTAAAGGAACAACAGGACTATGACGGAACTCCGTGGAGTCGGAATCGGACTGGGCGTGGCCCAGGGCCCCATCGCGCGCATGGCCGAGCCCCTGCCCGCGCCGAAGGACACCAAGAGCGAGCTGTCGGTCGAGGAGGAGACGGCGCGCGTACGCGAAGCCGTCGGCGCCGTGGCCCGCGAGCTCGAGCAGCGCGGTGCGCAGGCCGGCGGCGCGGCGCGCGAGGTCCTGGAGGCCCAGGCGATGATCGCCGAAGACCCGACCCTCGAAGCCGAGGTCGACTCGCGCCTGACCGCCGGGAAGACCGGCGAGTTCGCCGTCCACGACGCCTTCGCCTCGTTCCGCGAGCAGCTCCTCGCCCTCGGCGGCTACCTCGGCGAGCGCGCGGCCGACCTCGATGACGTCGCCCAGCGCGTCATCGCGCGCCTGCGCGGCGTCGCCGCCCCCGGTGTCCCCGACCCCGGTCACCCGTTCGTGCTCGTCGCCAAGGACCTCGCTCCCGCCGACACCGCCCTGCTCGACCTCGACAAGGTGCTCGCGCTCGTCACCACCGAGGGCGGGCCCACCTCGCACACCGCGATCCTCGCCCGCGAGAAGTCGATCGTCGCGATCGTCGGTGCGTCCGGCGCGAAAGACCTCGTCGACGGCCAGACGGTGATCGTGGATGCCGCCGCCGGCGTCGTCACGGTCGACCCGAGCGACGACGACCTCGCGCGGGCCGCGAACCGTGCCGCGGCGCGCGCCTCCGCCGCCGCGGCGCCCATCACCGACGGCGCGCTCGCCGACGGGACGAAGGTGCCCCTTCTGGCGAACCTCGGCAAGCCCGGCGGTGCCGCTGAGGCGGTCGAGCTCGGCGCCGAAGGTGTGGGCCTGTTCCGCACCGAGTTCCTCTTCCTCAGCTCCAGCTCCGCCCCCACCGTCGAGGAGCAGCGCACCGCCTACATCGAGCTCCTCAGCGCCTTCCCCGGCAAGAAGGTCGTCGTGCGCGTGCTCGACGCCGGCGCCGACAAGCCGCTGCCGTTCCTCAACGACGCCCACGAGGAGAACCCCGCCCTGGGCCTCCGCGGCCTGCGGGCCCTCCGCGCGAGCGAGGACATCCTGCGCGAGCAGCTCACGGCCCTCGCCGAGGCGGATGCCGAGACCCGCAAGTCCGCAGCCGGTCCCGCCGACCTGTGGGTCATGGCGCCGATGGTCTCGACTGTCGAGGAGACCCGGTACTTCACCGCTCTCGCGAAGGACTACGGGCTGAAGACCACGGGCGTCATGGTCGAGGTCCCCTCTTCCGCCCTCATGGCCGACCGCATCCTCCAGATCGCCGACTTCGCCTCGATCGGCACCAACGACCTGACGCAGTACACGCTCGCCGCCGACCGGCTGCTCGGCTCGGTCGCCTCGTTCCAGGACCCGTGGCATCCGGCCGTCTTGCGCCTGATCCGCGAGGTCGGCGCCGCCGGCCGCGCGAACGGCAAGCCCGTCGGCATCTGCGGCGAGGCCGCCGCCGACCCGCTGCTCGCGGTCGTGCTCGTCGGACTCGGCGCCACCACGCTGTCGATGGCCCCCACGGCCCTCGCCGACGTGCGTGCGACCCTGCTCACCCACACGCTCGACGATGCTCTTCGCATCGCCGAAGCCGCCCTGGCCGCCGACGACGCGGCCTCCGCCCGGGAGGCCGCTCAGGCAGCCTCCGCTACCCCCGCGGCCTGAGCCGCGCTCCACCTCGCGGCCCCGGCCGCATCCCAATACAAGGAGACACAGCAATGACGACGGCGTCGACAACCAAGAAGCCGGGAGGTGCTCGCGTCGCGGTCCAGCGATTCGGCACGTTCCTCTCCGGCATGATCATGCCCAACATCGCGGCGTTCATCGCGTGGGGCTTCATCACGATGCTCTTCATCCCCGCCGGGTTCTTCGGCGCGAACAGCCCCTTCGGTGCCGGTTGGCACTGGTCCCCCGTGGCCGAGATCATCGGCGGTGGCGGCGATGCCGCCGCGATCGGCTGGCCGGGCGCCATGACGGCGCTCACCGAGGGCACCGACGGCACCTACCAGGGCTACGTGGGTCTGGTCAGCGTCATGATCACGTACCTGCTGCCCCTGCTCATCGCCAACACCGGTGGCCGCATGGTCTACGGTGCTCGCGGTGGCGTGGTCGCGACGATCGCCGTGATGGGTGTCATCGTCGGCACGAACATCCCGATGTTCCTCGGCGCGATGATCATGGGCCCGCTCGCGGCCTGGATCACCAAGCAGATGGACCGCCTGTGGGACGGCAAGATCCGCCCCGGCTTCGAGATGCTGGTGAACAACTTCTCCGCCGGCATCCTCGGCATGGTCCTCGCGATCGTCGGCTTCTTCGCCTTCGGTCCCGTGTTCCTCGGCATCAGCGCGTTCCTGGGCGGCATCGTCGGCTGGCTCGTGCAGTACAACCTGCTCCCGCTCCTGTCGATCATCGTCGAGCCGGCCAAGGTGCTGTTCCTCAACAACGCCATCAACCACGGCGTGTTCACGCCGCTCGGTATCGAGCAGGCCGCCGAGTCGGGCAAGTCGATCCTCTTCCTCATCGAGGCCAACCCCGGCCCGGGTCTCGGTCTCCTCCTCGCCTTCACCTTCTTCGGTGTCGGCGCGGCGAAGGCCTCGGCCCCGGGCGCGATCATCATCCAGTTCTTCGGTGGCATCCACGAGATCTACTTCCCGTACGCCCTCGCGAAGCCCATGACGATCCTCGCGCTCATCGCCGGTGGCGCCGCGGGCGTCACGACCAACATGCTCTTCGGCGGCGGACTGGTCTTCCCGGCCGCTCCCGGCAGCATCATCGCCGTGACCGCTTCCGCGATCGGCGCGGGCCCGGGCAACCTCCTGGTCGTGTACCTGTCGGTCGTGGTGGCCGCCGCGGTGACCTTCCTGGTGGCCGGTGTCATCCTCCGCGCCTCGCGCAAGCGCGACCTGGCCGCCGAGGGCGACGACGCGTTCTCGGCCGCGATCGACCAGACCGAGGCCAACAAGGGCAAGGAGTCCTCGACCCTCGGTGCGCTGCGCAACCGCGGCTCGAGCGACGTGACCGCGTCGGCCGACCGCGACGTCGAGGGCGCGCTGGGCGGCCTCGGCGGCTCCGTGGCGACCAAGCAGGTCAACGCGATCGTGTTCGCGTGCGACGCCGGCATGGGCTCCTCCGCGATGGGCGCGAGCGTCCTGCGCAACAAGATCAAGAAGGCCGGCATCGAGGGGGTCACCGTCACCAACGCGGCGATCGCGAACCTCGACGGCACCGCCGACCTGATCATCACGCAGAACCAGCTGACCGACCGTGCCAAGGCCCAGTCGCCCGACGCGATCCACGTGTCGGTGGACAACTTCATGAACTCGCCGAAGTACGACGAGGTCGTGGAGATGGTCCGCGTTCAGCACGACGCGAAGTAGTCCACTCCCACGGAGGGGCCGGGGCATGCGCACCGGCCCCTCCGTCTTCCCGTCCGGCCCGCTTCCTGCGAGGCTGGAGAGCACGACGAGAAAGGCGAGAACCATGTCAGACGTCCTCCGCATCGAATCCGTCCGTATCCATCCCGGCAGCGCCACCCGCGAGGAGGCGATGAAGGAGGCGGCCGACCTGCTCGAAGCCGCCGGATCCGTCACCGGTGAGTACTTCGCCGCCATGCAGCAGCGCGAGGAAACCGTGTCCACCTACATGGGCAACGAGCTCGCGATCCCCCACGGCACCAACGAGACCAAGCAGGCGATCCTGACCTCGGGTCTCTCCGTGGTCCGCTACGACGGCGGCGTCGACTGGGGCGGGGAGCCGGTGAGCTTCGTCATCGGCATCGCCGGGAAGGGCGACGAGCACCTCGAGATCCTGTCGCAGATCGCCATCCTCTTCTCCGACGAGGACGATGTCGCGCGCCTGAAGGCCGTCTCCTCCGCTGAGGAGCTGTTCGAGGCCCTCGCGGGTTCCGTCAACGCATGAAGGCCGTCCACTTCGGCGCGGGCAACATCGGTCGCGGCTTCGTCGGTCTGCTGCTGCACGAGGGCGGCTACGAGCTGGTCTTCTCCGACGTCTCCGCGGCCCTCGTCGCGGCGATCAACGCGGCATCCGAGTACACCGTCCACGAGGTCGGCGACGGCGGTACCGACAAGACGGTGACCGGCTTCCGCGCCATCGACAGCTCGACGGATGCCGAGGCCCTCGTCGATGAGATCGCGACCGCCGACGTGGTGACTACCGCCGTCGGCCCCACGATCCTGAAGTTCGTCGCCCCGCACATCGTCGCCGGTCTCGCCCTCCGCGACCCCTCGCTCCCGCCGCTGCAGATCATGGCGTGCGAGAACGCCATCGGCGCCACCGACCAGTTGCGGGAGCACGTGGTCGACATCGCCGCAGAGTCCTGGGACGCACTGGACGCCCGCGCGGTGTTCGCCAACACCGCGGTCGACCGCATCGTTCCGGCGCAGGCCGTCGGCGGTGTCGACGTCACGGTCGAGCCGTTCTACGAGTGGGCGATCGAGCGCGGACCGTTCGGCGACGACCCGCCGCACATTCCCGGCGCGCACTTCGTCGACGATCTCACGCCGTACATCGAGCGCAAGCTCTTCACCGTCAACACCGGTCACGCGGCGACGGCGTACTTCGGCGCCCGCGCCGGGATCGAGCGCATCTCGGACGCGCTATCCGACCCGGAGATCGCCGCGAACGTCGAGGCGGCGCTCGAGGAGACCAGCGCCCTTCTCGTGCAGAAGCACGAGCTCGACGCCGAGGTGCAGGGCCAGTACCGCGCCACGATCCTGCGACGCTTCCGCAACCCCGCGCTGCCGGACACCGTGTGGCGCGTCGGCCGCCAGCCGTTGCGCAAGCTCTCGCGGCATGAGCGGTTCGTCGGCCCCGCGGCCGAGGCGATCGAACGGGGGCTGCCCGTGGACGCGCTCGTGTCCGCGATGGCCGCCGCCCTGGAGTTCGAGGATGCCGAGGACGCGCAGGCCGTGGATCTGCAGCGGCTCCTCCGCGAACGGGATGCCGACGCGTTCACCGCCGAGGTCACCGGACTCGCGCCCGAGCACCCGCTGTCCGCCCGCATCGTCGAGATCGTCGCGGCACGACAGGCGGCGTTACGCTCCTGAGGTGACCGACACCACTCCGTCCGCCGACGGGGCGCCCCGTGCGCCCCGTCGGCGTTTCCGTCTCCTGCGCTGGATCCTCGGGGGCCTCGGCGCCCTCGCGCTGCTGCTGGTGGCCGGCATCCTGATCTACACGCAGGTGGGCGTGATGGGTGCCGAAGCCGATCCGCTGGCCGAGGCACGCGCCAACCCCGGGCTGACGATCGCCGAGGACGGGGCGGGCATCGTGCTCTCCCCCACCGCCGGCGACACCGGGCGGGGCCTCGTGTTCATCCCGGGCGCAAAGGTCGACGCCCTCGGCTACGTCGCGACGTTCGCCGACACGGTGGTCGACGACGGAGTCACGGTCGTGATCACTCGCCCCTGGCTGAACCTGGCCTTCTTCGATCCGCGACCGCTGTCGACCTTCACCGATCTCGCTCCCGACGTCGACGCGTGGGCGGTGGGCGGGCACTCGCTCGGCGGCGTGCGGGCGTGCCAGCTCGCCGGCGACGCCGACGCCCTGGTGCTCTTCGCCTCGTACTGCGCCACCGACCTGTCGGCATCCGGACTCCCGGTGCTGAGCCTGTCGGGGTCGGCGGACGGCCTCTCGACCCCGCAGAAGATCGCCGACGCCGCGACGCTGCTGCCCGCCGACACGGCGTTCGTCGAGATCCCCGGGGCCTCGCACGCGTCGTTCGGCGCCTACGGCCCGCAGGCCGGCGACGGCACCCCGACCGCCGACCCCGCCGAGGTCGACCGCATCATCGCCGAGCAGCTCGGCGCGTTCCTGCCGCGGCCGTAATCC
>NZ_CAKKMM010000003.1:0-49598 GCF_918698205.1 Microbacterium sp. Bi128
CGACGGGGTTGAACGGGTCGCGCACGTTGTCGGCGCCGGCGGCGACGCGGACGCCGGCGGCCTTGAGGCGCCCGATCGGCGCGATTCCGCGGGGCACCGCGTGAGCGGCATCCCACCCCTGCAGGTAGAGGTTGGTGATCGGCAGGGCGATGACGCCGATGTCGGCGGTGCGCACGGCCTCGGCGAGGGGGGCGAGGTCTTCCGTGGGCATCATGCTGAGGCGGACGCAGTGCCCCGCGGTGCGGGGGCGGTGCCAGCCGGTGACGGCGCGGGCGTAGGCGGCGAGGGTGTCGGCACCGGCGAGGCTCTCGTCGGTGTGCAGGTCGAGTCCGACGTCGCGGCGCCGCGCGAGGGCGATGAGGCGTTCGAGATCGGCGATCGGGTCGTCGGCGAGGTGCGGGGCCCCGCCGACCAGGTCGATGCCCGCGTCGAGGGCGGCCTCGAAGACCGCGTCGGGCACGGTCGGCCCGCCGAGCGCGACGAGCTCGATGTCCATGAGGCCCGTGAGTTCGTCTCGCAAGCGGACGAGGGCGCGGACTCCGGTCAGCGCGTCTTCTCCGCGCAGCAGGTCGACGTGGGTGCGGACGGCGGTGATCCCGGATGCCAGCATCCGCAGCGCCGTGGAACGCGCACGGTCGAGCGTGTCCTCCTCGTCGAGCGTCATCGCGAAGGCGTGCCAGCTCTCGATCGCGCGCTCGAGGTCGCCGAACGGCGGCCGGATGGCATCCCAGGACTGCGACTTGTCGAGGTGCGCGTGGGGTTCGGCGCCCGCCGCGGTGACGACGTAGCCGGTGAGGTCGAGCGTCTCGCCGTCCGTCGCGCTGCCGGTGCCGGGCAGCGGCGAGCCGGCCGGGACCACCGCGACGACGGTGTCGCCGTCGATCGCGATGTCCACGAGCGCGCCGGAGGCCAGTCGCGCGTTGTGGATCGCGGTGATCGAGACGGGTGGAGCGGCGGACACGAGGACCTCCGAAGAGTGAGGGGAAGGATGCCACGTCATCGAGGCGTGCCGTCGGGAGCGGCGTTCCAGTGTTGGTGTGACCAACATCTGCGGTGTTTCCGATGCTAGGAACCCGTCGTTTCCGCCGTATTTCCCGCTCGTGACCCTCTCGACAAACCTGCGGCGCGCGGCGCCCGGTGTCAGCTCCGGGCGCCGCGGGGTGCGCGCACCCTCAGTGATGCGCACAACCTCAGTGCCCTCCCCGGCTTTCGGACGGAGTTTGTGCACGTCGCTGAGCCACCGCCGTCGGCCGCGCGATTCGGCCGACGGGCGGCCTCACAGCGGCACGGACTCCACGGCGGCGGGCGTCTCTGCGGCGGCGGGCGTCTCCGCGAGGAAGGGTGTCCGCCGCCCCTCGCGCCGCCGCCCCTCGCGCAGCCCGTGCCGCCGTCGCGGCCGCAGACCGGCCGCCGCGACCGCGAGCACCGACGTCACCACGAGCGCGAACGCGGGAGCCACGGTCGTCCACGGCGCCCGCTCGACGTAGTCGATGCCCTCCGACAGCAGCAGGCCCCACTCCGGCTGCGGCGGTTGCGCGCCGAGCCCGAGGAACCCGAGCGCGGCGAGGGCGAGGGCGACACCCGGCAGCCGCAGCATCCCGTGGCGCAGGAGCGGCGGGACGACGGTCGGCACGACGTGCCGCGCCCAGATCTCGGTGCGCGACGCCCCCGACAGCGGCATCCACTTCACGTGCGGCGCCGCGAGGGCCTCGTCCAGGAGCGCGGCGGCGTGCGTCGTGAGCGGCGGCCACGTGACCCACAGCACCGCGAGCGCCGCCCCGCCCACCGAGGGTCCGAGCAGGGCCGCGACGATCACCCCCGCGAGGATCGGCGGGGTCGCGTTCGCGATCTCGGCGGGCCCGCGAGCGATCTCGCCGACGATCGCGAGCAGCAGCGCCACGACGATCGCGAGCAGCACGATGCCGAGCGAGGGCAGGAGCGTCCCGACGGTGCCGTGGGCGACGCGCGCCAGCAGGTCGCGGCCGCTCGCATCGGCCCCGAACGGCAGCGCGAGACTCGGCGGGCTCAGCCGCGCGTGCGCCAGGGCGTACGGGTCGCGCGGCAGGCCGGTCGCGAAGATGAGCAGCAGGATGCCGATCGCCACCGCCACCGTCACCCGTGCGGCGCGGCCGTCCCCGCGCGCTTCGGGCGGGGCGGCGAGGGCTCCCGGGGGCAGCGGTCCGCCGCGCAACGCCCGCCGGGCGGCCCCGGCGAGCAGCCCGACGGCCACCGCCGCGACCGCCATCAGCAGCACCCCGCCCTGCAGAGCGGGCAGGTCTTGCGCGTTGGCGGCGCCCAGCAGGTAGCGCCCGAGTCCGGGGATCGCGAAGACCTGCTCGACGGCGACCGCTCCGCCCAGCACGCCGATGATCACGAGGCCGGCCTGGTCGACCACGGCGGCTCCCGCACGGCGCAGGACGCCGGCCACGAGCGCGCGGCGGGGTGCGCCGGCGAGCCGCCACACCTCGACCCACCGCTCCTCGGCGACGCCCGCGATCGCGTCGGCGAGCAGCCGCCCGAGCAGGCCGCCCGAGGGGATGCCGAGCGCCAGCGCCGGAAGGATGGCGGTGTCGAGTCCGCTCCAGCCGTACGGCGGCAGCCACCGCAGCTGGACGGCCACGACGACGAGCAGCGCGCTCGCGAGCAGGAACTCCGGGAGCGCCGTGAACGCGACGCCCACGGGCCCGGAGCCGCGGGAGGGTCGGTCCCGCACGATCCGGCCGATGGCAGGGGCGACGAGGGCCCCCGCCACCACGAACGCCACGACCATCGAGAAGCCGGTGAGGGTGAGCGAGACACCGAGAGCGTGCCACACGCCGGGGGCGATCTCGCCGCCGCTCACCCACGACCGGCCGAGGTCGCCCTGCAGCACGTTCGCCCACCAGTGCACGCTCGTCGCGATTGGGCCGCCCTCCAGGCCGAGCTCGGTGCGGATGGCATCCAGGGCTTCCGGGGTCGGCTCGAGCTCGGCGTATCTCGCGCGCAGGATGGATGCCGCGGGATCGCGCTGCGACAGCCAGGGCAGTGCCCCGGCGATCACGAGCAGCGCGATCCCGCTGAGCACGCGGGAGACGAGCCCGGCGATGTGGCTGTGGCGCACGGTCGTCAGTCCGCGAGGTGGGTCTTCGCGGTCACCAGCAGACGCTCGCGCGGGTCGCGCGCCGCGCCGACGACCGACGTCGACTCGCCCTGGACGACCCGCTCGTGCAGCAGCGGCACAGCGGCATCCGTCGCCAGCACCCGGGCCTCCGCGGCCATCGTGGCGCGCTGACGGTCGGTGCCCGCCGCCGTCGCCGAGGCGGTGGACACGGCCCGGTCGACGTCGGCGGCGCAGAGTTGCGCGATCGAGAAGCCGCCCTCGCACGTGAAGTCCGAGGCGAGGTACGCCACGGGGTCGCCCGAGTCGAGCACGGTCGCCCGCGACAGGATGAACGCGTCGAACTTCCCGTCGAGGGCGTCGGCCTCGATGAACTGGTACTCGCGCACGTCCTGCTGCACGACGAACCCTGCGGCCTCGAGCTGCTGCTCGAGGATCACCGCCACCTCGGGCAGCTCGGCGCGGTCGGTGAAGGTGCCGAGCGTGATCGGGATGCCGGACACCGCCGCCGCGGCGGGGCGCGCCGCCAACAGGTCGGTGTAGCCCGACTCGTCGCGGTAGTCCGCCGCCCACGTGAGCGCGGGGCCGAGCAGGCCCTCGGCCACGTCGGCGCGTCCCTCGTACACCGACGCCACGATCGCGGCGCGGTCGACGGCCGCGCGGGCCGCGGCGCGGACGGCCGGGTCGGCGAAGGGGCCGTTCGCGGTGTTCAGGTACAGCGTGTTGGTGCGGGGCATCGCGACCTCGTGCAGCAGGTTCTCATCGATCGTCGCCGCCTGACCTGCGGGGATGGCCTCGACGATGTCGGCCGCTCCGGTGCGCAGGGCGGCCGCGCGCGCCGTCCCATCGGGCACGAAGCGGACGTCGATGCCGGCGGCGAGGGCCGTGTCGCCCCAGTAGCCGTCGTAGCGGTCGAGCGTCGCGCCGACGATCCCATCGACCGCGGTCAGCTCGAACGGCCCGGTCCCGGTGCCGACGGGGCTCACGCCGGTGTCGGTGTACGCGTCGTCGTCGAGGATCGCGAGCTGCGGGCTCGACAGCCGGTTCGGCAGCAGCGGGTCGGTCGTCCCGGTGGTCACGACGACGGCGTCCCCGTCGGCGACGACCGTCATGTCGACGCCGTTGAGGATGCGGGGCCGGGGGCTCGCGTCGATCGCGTGCTGCAGCGCGTTCACGACGGAGTCGACGGTGAGGGCGTCGCCGTTGTGGAAGGTCACCCCGGGGCGGATGTCGAAGCGCCACGTGGTGTCGTCGACCTGCTCCCACCCGGCGGCGAGCGCGGGCTCGGGGGTGCCGTCGGCGGCGAGGACGACGAGCGTCTCGGCGGTCGACCAGCGCGACAGCTTGAACGCGTCGTCGCTCAGGGGGCTCAGGCCCGAGCGTGGCGGCTGCAGCATCGCGATCGAGATGCGCGCGTCGCCCCCCTCGGGGGCGGCCGACACGCCGGGTGAGAAGCACCCGCTCAGCAAGGGCAGCGCCGCGGGGACGAGGGCGAGGGCGAACAGGCGGTGGCGGCGCGGATATGCCGTCATGGTGGTTCCTTTCGGATGGAGGGTCGGGGGCGCTGCCGGGCAGCGCGGGATCACGCCGAGGGCGCGATCAGCGTCAGGGTGCGGTCGCAGCGTGCGGCGACGGCGGGGTCGTGCGTGACGAGGAGCAGCGCGGTGTCGGTCGAGCGGGCGAGGTCGACGAGGGCCTGCGACACGGCGGCGGTCCGAGAGGGGTCGAGGGCGCTGGTCGGTTCGTCCGCGACGAGGACCGCCGGGTCGACCGCGAGGGCGCGCGTGATCGCCGCGCGCTGTGCCTGCCCGCCCGACACCTCCGACGGGCGCTGGTCGAGCAGGGAACGGTCGAGGTCGGCGAGCTCCGCCGCCCGGTCGATGCGGCGGTCGATGTCGTGGCCGTCGGTGAGGCGGCGGACGGCGTCGGCGATCGAGCGGCGCAGCGTCCAGCGCGGGACGAAGGCCGCCGCGGCATCCTGGGGCACCCCCTGCACGAGGTGGCGGTGGGCACGCGCGGCGGGCCAGGGGCGTCCGGCCACGGTGACGGATCCGGATGCCGCGGGCCGCAGACCCAGCACGATCTCGGCGAGCGTCGACTTGCCGGCCCCCGACGGGCCCACGACCGCGAGGGAGTGTCCGGGGGCGATGTCGAACGAGGTGGAGGAGAGGACCGGGCGGCCGCGCCCGTAGGCGGCGGTGACTGCCTCGACCACGAGAGCGCTCACGCCGCCACCAGCGCCCCGTCGGCCACCCGGATCCGGGCGGCGCCGAGTCGGTCGGCCACGGTTTCGTCGTGCGTCGAGACGACGAGGGCCTGGTCGGTTCCGATCACGGTGGAGAAGAGGTCGAGCACGCGGTCGCGCGTGTCGTGGTCGAGGGCGCTCGTGGGTTCGTCGGCGAGCATGAGGGGGGCGCGCGAGAGCACCGCGAGCGCGATCGCGGCGCGCTGCGCCTGGCCGCCCGATAGCTCGGCGGGCCGCCGCCGGGCCGCGCGCGGATCGCCGAGGCCCACCGCCGCGAGCACTTCGCGCACGCGCTCCGCGGAGGCTCGGGTGACGGTGCGCAGCTGCGTGCCCAGGGGGAGGAGGGGGTGCAGGGCGTCCAGGCCGCGTTGCGGAACCATCGCGACACGCTCCGAGGCGGTGTCGCGTCGCCCGCTCGCGCTCAGGCCCGCGGCCAGGCGGCCGGAGAGCAGCCGGAGCAGCACGGTCTTGCCCGCTCCCGAGGGGCCGGTGACGGCGATGCGGTCCCCCGCGCATACGGTGAGATGGTCCACGCGCAGCAGAACACGGCCGTCGCCGGCCCGCACGACGGAGTCGGTGAGGGAGACGACCGGGGGGAGCGACGCGAGACCACTATGCATAATGAGAATCATTCTCGCTTACCCCGGAGTCCTGTGCCAAACCCGCCTGCCCGCACGCCCGTCCTGCTCGGGACGCAGTTGCTGTTCAACGTCGGCTTCTACGCCGTCGTGCCCTTCCTCGCGCTCGTCCTCACCGAGGATTTCGGGCTCGCCGCCGTCGCCGTCGGACTCGTGCTCGGGGTGCGCACGTTCATGCAGCAGGGCATGTTCCTCGTCGGCGGGGTGCTCGCCGATCGCTTCGGCCCCCGCCGCGTCATCCTCTTCGGCTGCGCCGTGCGCATCGCCGGTTTCGCGACGCTCGCGGGCTCGCTCCTGACCCCTGCGCCGACCCTGGCGCTGTTCGTGCTCGGAACCGTGCTCACCGGCCTCGGCGGCGCGCTCTTCTCGCCCGGGCTCAACATCCTCCTCGCGGAAGCCGAGGCTCGCCGTCCCGCTCCCGGCCCCCGCTCGCGGGCGTCGTTGTTCGCGTGGCTGAGCGTCACGGGTGAGCTCGGGGCCGTGATCGGCCCGCTCGTGGGTGCTGCGCTCCTGGGGTGGGGGTTCGTCGTCGTGGCGCTCGGCGGCGCGGCGTTCTTCCTCGCGATCGGGGTGTTCCTCGCGGTCGCACTCCCGCGCACCCTCGCGGACCGTTCCGTCGACCGGCCACCCGGCCGGTGGTGGTCGCTGCGCGACCGCCGGTTCGTCGGTTTCTCGGCGCTGCACGCCGCCGATCTGCTGGCCTACAACCAGCTCTACCTCGCGCTGCCCCTGCAACTGGCCCGGGTCCCGGATGCCGCGGCGGCGACCGCGGCGATGTTCGCCGGCGTCTCGGTGCTGACGCTCACGCTCCAGCTCCCGGTATCGAGGTGGGCCGCGCGCGTCGGGCCGGCGGTAGCGCTCCGGGTCGGGTACGTGCTCTCGGGCGCGGGCTTCGCGGTCCTGGCAGTCGCCGCGGCGTTCCCGCTCGACGACGCCGCGCGCGTGGCGACCGTCTTCGCGGCCGCAGCGCTCGTGATCCTCGGGCACATGGCGACCCACCCGACGGCGCTCACCCTGGCTCCCCGTTTCGCCGCCGGGAGACCGACCGGGTCGTTCTTCGGCCTGCTCGCCACGTGCGGCGGGATCGCGGTGCTCCTGGGCAACCTCGTCGTCGGCGCCCTGTTCGCGTGGACGGCCGTTCCGAGCGCCGCGTGGCTGTTCCTCGCGGTGCCGCTCGTGGCCGCGGCGGCGCTGGCGCCGCGGCTGCTTCCCCGGACGCTCGATCAGGCGCCGGTCTCGAACGCCACTCGCGCGACGCGGTAGACCTCGTCGACGCGCTCGACGTGCCGGTCGAAGTCGAGCGCGTCGGCGCTCGCGGCCGCCCCCGCGGTGACCGTCCGCCGCAGCTCCGCGTCGGTCGCGAGACGCCGGAGCGCGTCGGCGAACCCCGAAGGCGTGGCATCCCTCGAGACGACGCCGTTCTCGCCGTCGACGATGAGGTCGCCGGCGGCCTCGGGGGTGGCGACGACGGGGCGGCCCAGCAGCAGGCTCTCGGCGATCACCAGCCCGAACGTCTCGGGCCAGAGCGAGGGGAACACCAGCGCGGTCGCCGAACGGATCAGCGCGCCCTTGGCCTCGGCATCCACCCACCCGACGTAACGGACGGTGTCGCTCTCGGCCGCCTCGACCCGGGGGCGCTCGGGACCGTCGCCCGCGATCACGAGGTCGGCGTCGAGCCGCGCCTCGGCCCACGCGCGCAGCAGCAGATCGATGCCCTTGGGCTTCTGCAGCCTGCCGAGGAAGACGAACCGGGGGCGGTGCGGGGGAGTCCCCTCCGCGGGGAGGGGCGGTGCCGGCCATCCGTGGGGTACGACGAGGAACTGCGCGCGACCCGCCCGGAATCCGAGTTCGGCGTGCCGGCGTCGCGTCCGCTCGCTCGGGAACACCACGACGGTCGCCCGTCGTGCCGAGGTCGACACGATCCGGGCCCGAAGCCGCTGCGCGAGACCGAGACGAGCGGGCAGCGCTCCCCGGCGCATCGTCGTGGACGCCGTGTCGACGAGGCAGTAGTCGTGGGCGGTGTGCACGACGGGGGCGCGGCGTGCGCGCAGAACGCTCGCCCCCACCCCCTGGAACCGGTGGACGTGCACGACGTCGCGACCGTCCTGCACCCGGCGGTAGGCGCGCGGGAGCAGCACACCGTGCACGGTGTCGACACCGTGGAAGACGGCGCGGACGAACGCCGAGGACCCGTGCCGGTCCGGCGGATACGGCCGCCACGTCGGGCGGACGGTGACCCTCACGCCGGCCGCGGCTGCGCGCGCGATGCTCTCGCCGTCCGCGACGGCCGTGATGATCGCGACATCGTGTCCGCGGGCCCGTTGCGCGGACGCGAGCGCGAAGAGATAGGCCTCCGCGCCACCCCAGGGGGTGACGAATGTGCTGTGGAGGTGGGTGATCCTCACGACGGTCTGTCTCCTCCCGAGCGGACCGGGGCCGCCGCCGCGACACACAGTAGGGGGCCGTCCGATGCGTCGTGCCGCCTTCGCCCCGGTGCTCCGCGCGCCGCCAGAAGCGTTCACGCGCGCTCTCGCCACCCGGCTGCCATTGCTTCACCTGGCTCCGTCGGATCCGGATGCCGCGGCCTCGCCGCCGAGTGACCTGCACTCTGGTTCTTCGTGCCGACCGCGCGGCACGAAGGGGAGGGTGCATGCGGATCGTCTGTCTGTCGCCGGTCGTCCCGTACGACGGCATTCCGCACGCGGGCGGCCAGTACCTGCTGCGCCACCTCCGGACGCTGCGGGAGCTGGGGCATCGCGTCACCGTCGTGTCGTTCGACGATCGCGACAACCGCGCCGCGGCGGACCACCTGGTGGATGCCGTCGACGTCGTGCTCGTGCCGGCACCGCGGCCGCGCCGCCCGTTCGCCCGCCGCCTCGTCGAGGGGATCGAGCGCCAGGAGCAGCGCCTGTTCCCGGTGCGCCCGGTGGCCCGGCGCCGTCGCGCCCTCCGGCGCAGCCGCGCGGCACGGGCGGTGCTCGCGGCGGCCGACGTCATCGAGTACCAGTGGACCGAGTCCGGGTGGTTCGGCGTGCGTCGCCGACCGACCGGTGCCCCGCGCCACATCGTCGTCGCCCACGACGTCCTGCTGCAGAGTTACGAGCGCTTCCTCGCCGCCGCCCCGGGGCCGGCGTGGCATCCGCGGGTGCTCCTCGCGCGCTGGCGTCGGTGGAGCGTGTGCCGCGACGAGCGTCGCGTCTATCGCCGCGCCGACGTCGTGCTCACCTTCAGCGCGAAGGATGCCGCTCTCGTGCACCGCGCGGCCGGAGCGCCGGCCCGCGCGGTCGTCGTCCGTCCGCCGCTCGCGGACGGGGCGGAGCCGTGCGTGCGCGCGGGCGATCCCGCCCCCACCGTGCTGTTCGTCGGGGCCTTCGATCGCTCGGTGAACTCCGAGGCGGCGGTGTGGACCATGACCGACATCGCGCCGTGGGTGCTCGAGGTGAATCCCTCCGTGCGCTTCGTGTTCGCCGGTGCGCGTCCGACCGACGAGATGCGCCGCATCGCCGCCACGCGCCCCGGCGCGTTCGTCGTCACGGGTCGCCTCGAGTCGCTCGACGGCGCGTATGCCGAGGCCGACGTCGTGCTCGTGCCGCTGCGGGCCGGAGCCGGGGTGAAGTTCAAGACCGTCGAGGCGATGCTCCGCGGCCTCCCGGTGGTCTCGACGGGTGTCGGGGTCGAGGGCATCGTCGGAGACGGCATCCGCGCGTACGCCGTCGCCGACGATGCCCGCGGCCTCGCAGCGGCGATCGTGCGCGCCCTGGCCGATCCCGTCGGCGCGCGCCGCGACGCCGCCCGCTCGCGCGACGCCGTCGCGGACGAATTCTCGGGGGCCGCCTTCCGGCGCGCCCTGACGGACGTGTACGGAGGACCGACACCGTGACCGACTCCCGCCCCACTGTCGCCGGCGCCACGGTGACGTACGGCTCCCGCCACGTCTCGTGCCTCGCCGTCGTCGCCCGCATGATCGACGCCGGGGTCGCCCCGGTCGTGATCATCGACAACGGCTCCACACCCGCGTCGGCCGCCGCGCTCGACGCCGCCGCTGCGGCCGGCGCGGGGCGCATCGTCGTGCACCGAATGCCACGCAACGAAGGATCGGCGCCCGCGTTCGGTGCCGCGATCGCCCGCGCGCGCGATCTCGGCACCGACTACGTGTGGCTGCTCGACGACGACAACCTGCCCGAACCGGGGGCCCTCGACCGGCTCCTGGCGGCGGATCAGGCGCTGCGCGCCGCCGGCCACGACCTCACCGCGGTCGCCCCGCTCCGCGTTCCGGACGGCGAGCCGGCCACGATCGCCGAGGTCGTCGCGGCCGAGCGCGCGCGTGAGAGTCCCCGCGAGTCGGTCTCGTTCGCGGGGGTCGAGGCGGGTCTGTTCGCGCGCCGATTCCTCGAGCGCGTCGGTCTGCGGCGCCCCCGTCGGCGAGTGGCGGGGACGGATCTCGCCTACGCGCCGTACGGCGGACTGCTCGCCCGGGCCGATGTCCTCCGCCGCATCGGCCTGCCGCGCGCCGACTTCGTGCTCTACGGCGACGACCTCGAGTACACCTCGCGCATCCGCGCGAGCGGCGGGCGCCTCGTCCTGGTCCCCGATGCGGTCGTGGTGGATCCTCGCGGCGAACGGTGGATGCCGCCGGGGTTCGAGGTGCGCGCGATGTTCCTGTCGACGAACCCCGCGCTGCTGTACTACTTCCTCCGCAACCGCCTCCACCGCGAGCTCGGCACGGGGCGACGATGGAGCGTGCCGCGCGCCGCGAACGGCGCGCTGTTCCTCGCGCTGTGCCTCGCGTGCGCGGTCGCGACGCGGCGGTGGCGGCCGATGCGTGTCATCCGCCGCGCCGTCGCGGACGCGGTGTCCGGCCGCGCGGGCCGCCGGGTGGAGATCTAGTCGCTCTGGGGTGAGTCTGCGGGTGAGGCCGGGGTCACAGCTCCAGCGTGACGCGCGGGCACGCCGCGCGCGAGACGCACAGCATCATCGTGCGGTTCGCCTCCTGCTCCTCGGGTGACAGCACCGAGTCGCGGTGCTCGACCTCGCCGTCGATCACGGGGACCTCGCACGTGCCGCACGTGCCCACGCGGCAGCTCGACGGGACGACCGCGCCGTACTCCTCGACGACCTCGAGGATCGACTTCTCGGGCGGCACCGTCACGGTCAGCCCCGACATCATGAGGTCGACCTCGAACGGCTCGGTCCACACCGGAGGACCCAGCACTTTCGCCTCGAAGCGCTCGACGTGGAGGCTTCCGCGCGGCCAGCCCGCCATCGTGGCATCCAGCGACTCCAGCAGGCGGGCGGGGCCGCACGCGTAGACCACCGCGCGCGACACCGGAGTACCCAGGCGGGACGCCAGATCGAGGCGTCGGCCCTCGTCCGTCGCGTAGACCTCGACGCGGTCGCCGTACTTCTCGACGAGGTCGCCCGCGAAGGCCATCGTGCGCCGCGAGCGGCCCGCGTACAGCAGCGTCCACGGTGCCCCCGCAGCCTCGGCGGCTTCGATCATCGCAATGAGCGGGGTGATCCCGATACCGCCGGCGACGAACACGTACGACCGGCCCGCGGTCGGGGCGAAGAGGAAGTGGTTGGCCGGGCCCCGCACGCGCAGCGCGGTCCCCGGGTGGGCGTTCTCGTGCAGCCACACCGACCCCTCGCGCTCGCGCAGGACGCCGATCCGCCACGTGCCGCGGTCGGCGGGCGAGCCGCACAGCGAGTACTGCCGCTCCACGCCGCCGGGGAGGACGACGTCGATGTGCGCCCCGGGCGACCAGTGCGGAAGCGGGCCCCCGGCACGCTCGAGGTCGAGCACGACGATGCCGTCGGCCGCGTCCCGACGCTCGCGCACCGTCACCTCGAACGTCAGACCACCGCTCATGTCTCTCCTTCGACGGGCTCGGCGGGGGAGCCGTGCACCAGTTCTTTCACGATCAGCAGCCGGTAGGGCGCTCCGCCGGGCGAATGCCACCGGTGCGGGGTGCCCGAGCGGCAGTACACCGAGTCGCCGACGGCGAGCGTGGTCTCGCCGAACGGGCCGAGCGAGATCACGATCGACCCCTCCAGCACCGTGAGGAACTCGTCCTCGTCGTGGACGTAGTGGTCGCCCGGTTCGGTGTTGGCCCCGGTGAACTCCATCGGTTCGAACCGGCGCGGTCCCTCGGCGAGCATGCGCGCGCTGCCCTCGGCATACGGCCCGACGAGCCCTTCGTCGGCGCGCACGAACGTCGGATGCGCGTTCTCGTCGGGACGCGGCGGCTCGGAGGCGGCGATGAGTTCGACGCGGCTCGTGCCCAGTGCCCGGGCCAGCCGTTCCAGGCTCGCCATGCTCGGACGCGCGAGACCGCGCTCGAGCTGGCTGAGGAACGGATGCGACAGGGCGGCCGCTTCGGCGAGCTGGGTCAGGGTGAGTCCGCGCGCCTTGCGCAGACCGCGCAAGTGCGCGCCGAGGCGCTCGTCGCCGGTGGTGGGGTCGTCGGCGGGGATCGCGGGGGCCATGGTGGTCATCGTCCCACCCTCTCGAACAGTCGCGCGGTGATCTCGTCCTCTTCGGCGGAGACGAGTCGTCCGTCCTCGACGACGACGCGACCCGCGATGACCACCGTGCGCGGTCGCCGCCCGGGCGCGGCCCCCAGCAAGCCGGCGACCCGATCGGCGACCCCGGCGTCCGCGACGCCCGTGACGTCCCACAGACACAGGTCTGCGGCCGACCCCGGTGTCAGGCGCCCGAGCTCGGGTCGTCCGAGGCCGTCCGCCGAGCCCGCCGTGGCCATCGCCAGCACGGCCGTGGCCGCCAGTTGCGGTCCCACGAGCGCCGAGACCTGCAGCGCCAGCCGGGCGTCGGCGAGCAGATGACCGGCGTCGTTGCTGCCGCCCCCGCTCGTGCCGAGCCCCACCGGGATGCCGGCATCCCGCAGCTTCGCGACGGGCGCGACGCCCCACCCCATCGGCACATCGCAGCCGGGGGCGTGGGTCGCGGTGACTCCGGCCGCGGCGATCCGGGCGATCTCGTCGTCGATGACACCGCACAAGTGCGCGAGCGTCACGTCGGGGGCGAGCCAGCCCCAGTCCTCGAGCAGGTCGAGCGGACGTCGCCCGTACTTCTGCTGCGCGATCTCGACGTCCACGACCTCGTTCGCCTGCGTGCGCCGCCGCAGCCCTCGGCGCGCAGCCACCTCGGCGAGCAGGGTGAAGGTCTCGCGCGGGTCGCTGTGCACGCCCGCGGGCCCCACGGCGACCTGGAGCATCCCGTCGGCGGTCACTCCGGCGGGGCATCCGTCCACGAGCGCGGCGGCGATCGCCTCGGCCGAGAGGGCGGCTTCCTCCGGGTCGTCCCGCGCGGCTCCGCGTACGAACGCCAGCCGCGCGCCCAGACCGGCCGCGGCCTCCGCGGCGGCCCGCGCCATGCCGACCGTGTCGGCTCCGGACGGCCACGTGAGGTGGTGGTCGGCGACCGTGGTGACGCCGCTCAGCAGGGCTTCGGCGAGTCCCGCGCGCGCGGCGATCCCGGTGAGTTCGGGGTCTATACCCGCCGCGGCATATGCCTCCGCCATCGCGGGCAGCCACTCCCGCATCGGGATGCCGCGGGTGCCCGGCAGCGTGCGGAACGCGGTCTGCAGCAGGTGGTGGTGGGCGTTGACGAGACCGGGCGTGACGACGCACCCGGACGCGTCGATCACGGTCGCGTCGGCCGGGGCGGCGATGTCGACGATCCGACCGTCGACGCACACGACGTCGCCGGTGCGAACGCGCCCCTCGGCTTCGACGACGGCTACCGCGTCGCGGATCACGAGCGCCGTCATCGGGCCGGCACCGGTTCCGGGAGTGCGCACGCCGCCGTCGTCGTGGTGTGCAGCGGTCCGTCGCCGGACCGCAAGGGTCGAGCGCTCCTGCCGGCGCGGGCCGCCACGATCTCGGCGACGACCGACAGCGCCGTTTCCTCGGGGGTCTGCGCCCCCAGGTCGAGGCCGAGGGGGGAGTGCAGCCGCGACAGCTCCGCATCCGTCACCCCCGCCTGCGTCAGCAACTCCGCGCGGCGGGCCACCGTCGCGCGCGAGCCCATCGCGCCGACGAAGCCGACGGGCAGCCGCAGGGCCGCGCGCAGGGCGGGGACGTCGAGCCGCTCGTCGTGGGTGAGGACGCAGACGGCCGTGCGGTCGTCGGGGGCCTCGAGGGACGCGAGGTACTCGTGCGGCGGTGCCACGACGAGCTCGTCGGCCTCGGGGAAACGCTCCGGCGTGACCAGCAGGGCCCACGCGTCGCACACGGTCACCGCGAACCCGGCCGCCGCGCCCAGACGGCACAGCGCCGCCGCGTGCTCACCGGCGCCGAGCACGATGAGGCGGGGTCGGGCGGGGCGGTGCAGTCGCAACGGAATGCCGTCGTCGAGGGCGAGGTCCAGAGTGCTCTCGCGGCCGGCCGCCGCATCGATCAGGGCCGCGCGCACGCGGGGGTCGTCGCCGTCGATCGGGTAGGCGGCGACCTCGACCGCTCCGCCGCAGGCGAGGCCCGCGGCCACGACGGCGTCGTCGGGGCCGACGAACCCGAAGCGTCCGCGACGCACCGACCCCGATCGCAACGCGTCGAGGCCGAGCATCACCGCGTCGCCCTCGACGCAGCCGCCCGAGATCGATCCGATCACCCGCGCGTCGGCCGTCACGGCCAGGGTGGCGCCGACTCCGCGCGGCGCACTGCGCACGACCCGGGTGACGGTGACCGCCGCGACGGGCACTCCCGACTCGAGGAGGGGCAGCAGTTCGGCGGCCAGTTCGAGCATGCTGGCGACCGTATCCGCGCCGTGTTTCGCGCACGCTACGCTGTCGTGACCATGCCCGCCGAGCCCCCGTCCGACGCCGCCGAGACGACGCGCGAGGCCTCGCCCGCGGGCCTCGTGCTGGCCGCCGGAGCCGGTCGACGCTTCGGCGGACCCAAGGCGCTCGCGCGCGACCCCGATGGCATCCCGTGGGTCGAGAAGGCCGTCCGAGCGCTGCGCGACGGCGGTTGCGATCCGGTCGTCGTCGTCCTCGGCGCCGGCGCCGACGAGGCCGCGGGTCTCGTCCCGCACGGGGCCCGGATGGTGCGGGCAGCGGCGTGGGCGGAGGGCGTCTCGGCGTCGCTGCGCGCCGGCCTGGAGGCCGTGGCATCCACGTCCGCTCCGGCCGTCGTCGTGGTGCCCGTCGACACCCCGGAGCTGCCCGCGGCGGCCGTCGCCCGCCTGGCGCGACGCGCGCGCCCGGGAGCCCTCGCGTTCGCGACCTACGCCGGAGCCCCCGGCCATCCCGTGCTGATCGGGCGCGCGCACTGGGACGCGCTCGCCGCCGGAGTTCACGGTGACGTGGGTGCCCGCCCGTACCTCCGGGGGCACGGGGCGGCCGCCGTGGACTGCGGCGACCTCTGGTCGGGCGCGGACCGCGACGAGCGCTGACACCGGACGTCCGTTACGCGTTCGTTGCTTTCCGGGAGCGGGGAGGCCCTGGACAAACGCGCACACCCGGGGATATGTTCACGGAGCCGTCATAATTACGACGGAGCCAGGAAGCCGGGACGAGGACGTACCCGATCCGACGCCGGGGAGGGCGCCGGGTGCGACCACGGGGGTCCCTGCAGTTCAGAGAGGAACGCAGATCACAATGCTGAAGAAAATCCTGACCGGTGCGGCCATCGCGGCGCTCGCCGTCAGCCTCGGAGCGTGTAGCTCCACGCGCCCCGCCGACGGTGGCGGAGACGCCGCCGGGGGCAGCGGCGAATGCAACGTCGGAATCGCGATGCCGACCCGCAGCCTCGAGCGCTGGATCAACGACGGTGAGCAGCTCCAGAAGAAGCTCACCGACGCGGGCTGCACCGTCGACCTGCAGTACGCCGACAACAAGACCGACCAGCAGATCAGCCAGATCCAGAACCAGATCTCGGGCGGCGCGAAGATCCTCGTGATCGCCGCGATCGACGGTTCGACGCTCGGCCCCGTGCTGGAAGAGGCCAAGTCGCAGAACGCCACCGTCATCGCCTACGACCGTCTCATCAACGGCAGCGAGAACGTGGACTACTACGCCACGTTCGACAACTACAAGGTGGGCACCCTGCAGGGTGAGTTCATCGAGGAGCAGCTCGGACTGAAGGACGGCAAGGGTCCCTTCAACCTCGAGCCCTTCGCCGGCAGCCCCGACGACAACAACGCCAAGTTCTTCTTCGCCGGCGCCTGGGACGTTCTCCAGCCGTACGTCGAGAAGGGCCAGCTCGTCGTCCCCAGCGGCAAGTCGCCCGCCAACGACGACGCGTGGGCCAGCATCGGCATCCAGGGCTGGGCCTCCGACAAGGCGCAGTCCGAGATGGACAACCGCCTCTCGTCGTTCTACGGCGACGGCAAGAAGGTCAACGTCGTCCTGTCGCCCAACGACAGCCTCGCGATCGGCATCGAGGCATCCCTCAAGTCGGCCGGCTACACCGCCGGTGCGGACTACCCGATCATCACGGGTCAGGATGCCGACAAGGCCAACGTCAAGGCGATCCTCGAGGGTCTGCAGTCCATGACGGTCTGGAAGGACACCCGCGCGCTCGGTGACCGCGTCTTCACGATGATCCAGGAGATCAAGGACGGCAAGACGGTCGAGGTGAACGACACCGAGACCTACGACAACGGCAAGAAGGTCGTCCCGTCGTACCTCCTCACGCCGGAGGTCGTCGTCAAGGCCGACGTGCAGTCCAAGCTCATCGACTCGGGCTTCCTGAAGGCCTCCGACGTCGGGCTCTGATCCACTTCTGCGGCGGGGCGGGTTCGCCCGCCCCGCCGCTCTATCTGTCGCCGCGCGGCGACGGAGGGAGACACCATGACCGATCCGATCCTGCGCATGTCGGGGATCTCGAAGTCGTTCAACGGCATCCCGGCGCTCGCCGACGTCTCGGTCGACGTGCACCGCGGTGAAGTGCACGCGATCTGCGGCGAGAACGGCGCTGGCAAGTCGACGCTGATGAAGGTGCTGAGCGGGGTCTACCCGGCCGGCAGCTTCGAGGGCACGATCACCCTGGAGGGCCAGCCGGTCGCCTTCCGCTCGATCAACGACAGCGAGGCCGCCGGCATCGTCATCATCCACCAGGAGCTGGCCCTCAGCCCCTACCTCTCGATCGCCGAGAACATCTTCCTCGGCAACGAGAAGGCCAAGCGCGGCGTCATCGACTGGAACGCCACCAACACCGCCGCCGCCGACCTGCTCAAGCGGGTGGGGCTCCGCGAGAACCCGGCCACCAAGATCTACGAGATCGGCGTCGGCAAGCAGCAGCTCGTCGAGATCGCGAAGGCGCTGGCCAAAGAGGTCAAGCTCCTCATCCTCGACGAGCCGACCGCCGCCCTCAACGACGACGACTCCGCGCACCTGCTCGACCTCATCGATCAGCTGCGCGACCAGGGGATCACCTGCATCATCATCAGCCACAAGCTGAAGGAGGTGCTGCGCATCGCCGACCGCATCACGATCATCCGCGACGGGCGCACCATCGAGACGATGGAGCGGGACGACCCCGAGACCGACGAGGGCCGCATCATCCGCGCGATGGTCGGTCGCGACCTCAACAGCCTCTTCCCCCCGCGCGAGCCCGACATCGGCGACGAGCTGTTCCGCGTCGAGCACTGGACCGTGCACCACCCCGTCGACACGGAGCGCGTGGTCATCGACGACGCCTCCTTCATGGTGCGCGCGGGCGAGATCGTCGGCTTCGCCGGGCTCATGGGCGCCGGCCGCACGGAGCTGGCGATGAGCATCTTCGGCCGCATGTACGGCACCGGCATCTCGGGAGAGGTGTACAAGAACGGGCAGCAGATCGACGTCCGTACCGTCGACGCGGCCATCAAGCAGGGCATCGCCTACGCCACGGAGGACCGTAAACGGTACGGCCTCAATCTCATCGGCGACATCCAGGTCAACGTGTCGGCCTCCGCGCTGTCGCGGCTCGCGCGCCTCGGCGTGGTCGACCGCTACCGCGAGTACAAGGTCGCCGATTCGTACCGCTACAAGATGAACATCAAGGCGCCCAGCGTCGCCGCGATCACCGGACGACTCTCCGGCGGGAACCAGCAGAAGGTCGTCCTGTCGAAGTGGATGTTCACGGGTCCCGACGTGCTCATCCTCGACGAGCCCACCCGCGGCATCGACGTCGGGGCCAAGTACGAGATCTACGGCATCATCAACGAACTCGCGGCCCAGGGGAAGGCCGTCATCGTCATCTCGTCGGAGCTGCCCGAGGTCATCGGCCTCTCCGACCGCATCTACACCATCTCCGAGGGGCGCATCACGGCCGAGGTCAGCCGTGCGGATGCCACCCAGGAGACGCTCATGCGGCACATGACCGCCGGAAGGAACTGACTGCAATGGCCACCGCATCCACCCAGACCGTCGAGGCTCCGACGCAACCCGGACCCCGGCGCCGCGGCCTGCTGGCGCGCATCAACTTCCGCCAGTTCGGCATCCTCGCCGCCCTGGTCATCATCATCGTGCTGTTCCAAGTGCTCACCGGCGGGCGCCTGCTCATGCCGGGCAACGTCAACAACCTCATCCAGCAGAACGCCTACGTCCTGATCCTCGCGATCGGCATGGTCATGGTCATCATCGCCGGACACATCGACCTGTCGGTCGGCTCGGTGGTGGCCATGGTCGGCGCCATCGCGGCGATCGCGATGAACCAATGGGGTCTGCCCTGGTTCATCGCGGTGATCCTCTCGCTCATCGTCGGCGCGATCGTCGGCGCGTGGCAGGGCTTCTGGGTCGCCTTCGTCGGGATACCGGCATTCATCGTGACCCTCGCGGGCATGCTCCTCTTCCGCGGTCTCACGCTCGTGCTGCTCACCGGCGGCACGATCAGCGGTCTGCCCGACGGTTTCACCGCGATCGGCGCCGGTTGGCTGCCGCCGCTGCTCGGCTACGTCGGCAACTGGGACAGCCTGACCCTCGTCCTCGGCGCGATCGCGAGCGTGCTCCTCATCGTGCAGCAGCTGCGCACCCGCGCGACGCTCCGTCGCCTCGAACTGCCTCGCGAGGTCGCGTGGTCCTTCTGGCTGAAGAACGCCATCGCCGTCGTGGCGATCATGGCCGTCGCGTTCACGATCGCCGCCTACAACGGCACCCCGATCGTGCTGATCATCCTCGCGGTGCTCGTGCTGGCGTACACGTTCGTGCTCAACCGCACGACCTTCGGTCGCCACATCTACGCGATGGGCGGCAACCTGTTCGCGGCCGTGATGAGCGGTGTGAAGACGAAGTGGGTCACGTTCTTCATCTTCGTCAACATGGGCGTGCTCGCCGGTCTCGCCGCCGTGGTCAGCACCGCCCGCGCCGGTGGTGCCGTGGCATCCGCCGGTCAGAACTACGAGCTGGATGCCATCGCTGCGGTGTTCATCGGTGGCGCTGCCGTGCAGGGTGGCATCGGCACCGTCGTCGGTGCCGTCGTCGGTGGTCTCGTGATGGGTGTGCTCAACATGGGCCTGTCCATCCTCAGCGTCGACGCGGCGTGGCAGATGGCGATCAAGGGCATCGTCCTGCTGCTCGCCGTGGCTTTCGACATCTTCAACAAGCGACGCAACGGCGGTGTCTGATCGGGTGGGGAGCGCGGCGGTCGCGTCCGCTCCCCACACCGGTGAAATCCGACGGGCGGGCAGTGCGAGAATGGCGGAGGTGCCCTCCTCATGACTCCTGCCGTGTTCGAGCCAGCGACGCCGCTCGCACCGCCCGCAGGTCGTACCACCAACGACCTGATCCGACAGCAGAACCTCGCGTCCGTGCTGTCGTTGCTCCACCTTCGGGGAGCGCTCTCACGCGCACAGCTCGGAGCCACGATCGGACTGAACCGGTCGACGGTCACGGGGCTGGTCATGGAACTGACCGAGCTGGGACTCGTCCGCGAGGTCGCCGCCGGTGAGCGCACGGGCAAGGTCGGTCGCCCCACCCTCGACATCGAACCCGAGGACCACGTCTCGGCGCTGAGCGTGCGCGCCGAACCGCACGCGGTCACCGTGGCCCTGGTCGGGCTCGGGGGTGTGGTGCACGCGCGACTGCGCCACGACACCGCCAGCGCCCCCTCGCCCCGCCGGTTCGTCCAGATCGTCGCCTCGTCGGTCGAGGCGATGCGCGCCGACATCGACCGCCACTACCGCGTCGTCGGCGCGGGCCTCGCCGTGCCGGGGCTGGTGAACGCCAACGGCTCCGTCCTGGTGTCGCCGACGCTCGGGTGGAAGCGCGACCCGGTTGCCGCGCGGCTGAGCGACGAGCTCGGCATCGCCGTGTCGGCCGGCAACGACGCCAGCATCGGCGCGCTCGCCGAATCCCGCTTCGGCGTGGGGGTGGGGGTGTCGAACCTGCTCTACCTCGGCGGCGCGATGCACAGCATCGGGGGCGGCCTCATCATCGACGGCACGCTGCTGCGCGGCACCTCCGGCTACGCCGGCGAGCTCGGCCACACGGTGATCGATCCCCGGGGGCGCGCGTGCGTGTGCGGGCGGAAGGGCTGCCTCGAGGCCGAGGTGCGCCTCGACCTGCTCGAGCCGCTGCTCGGGCGTCGCAAGCTCGACGAGGACGAGCTCGACGTCGAGCTCGGCGTCGCCCGCGATCCCCGCGTCCTGGCCGAGGTGACCCGCCAGGTCGACGTGCTCTCGCTCGCTCTGACGAACTTCGTCAACGCCTTCAGCCCCGAGACCGTGGTGCTGTCGGGATACCTCGGCGCGCTGCTGTCGGTGAGCCGCGAGCGTCTGGCCGAGGCCGTGCGGGTGCATCCGCTCGGCGCCGAGGGGCGGACGATCCGCCTCGAGCGCGCCCACTTGCGCTCCCGGCTCATGCTCATCGGTCCCGCGGAGCTCGCGTTCGCCGACCTGTTGGGCAATCCCGCCGGCTTCCGCGGCTGACACCGGCCCCCGTGCGGCCCGCGGGCGTGACGCCGCCGACTCGACAGGCCGCGTTCACCGGCGCGTCGATTCGCGGGGCTAGTCTCGCCGCGGTGTTCGTCACCCGAGCGGATGCCGGGGAGGGTCCGCGTGGATCTCGACGCTGACCGGGGACGTTCATGGTTCTCGATGCTCGCCGTCGCCGTGGCGGTGGTGTTCGTCGGCATCGCCGTCGTGCTCGTCGTGTCGGCGCAGGCCGCCGGACGCGAGCGCCCGCTCGAGGACCGCACCGCCGCCGTCCCGGCTCCCGTCGAGATCGCGACGACGGTGAATCCGGATGCCTCGGCCACCGCAGACGTCGGCGAGGCGCCGGAGGCGGATCCCGCTCCGGCCGCGGTCCCGTCGAGCGTCCGCCTCGTCGTCGCCGACCAGGCCTGGACGGCACGGACCGCCGCGGCCACCGGCATCCCGGAACGCGCGCTGCGCGCCTACGCGTCGAGCGCGCTCACCGTGCAGAGCGAGCAGCCCGCGTGCGGTCTCGGCTGGAACACCCTCGCGGGGATCGGGGCGATCGAGTCCGCGCACGGCACGCATTCGGGCGGCGGCCTCGACGCCGCCGGGTATCCGCAGCCCGCGATCCGCGGCATCCCGCTCGACGGCAGCGCGAGCGCCGCGATCGCCGACACCGACGGTGGCGAGTGGGACGGGGATGCCGTCTGGGATCGCGCCGTCGGACCGCTGCAGTTCATCCCGGCCACGTGGCAGCGGTGGGGTGCCGACGGCAACGGCGACGGACGTGCCGACCCGAACCAGATCGACGACGCCGCGCTCGCGGCCGGACGCTACCTGTGCGCCGCCGGCGAGATGACGAGCGCGGCCGGCTGGCGGCGCGCGATCTTCTCGTACAACCACCTCGACAGCTACGTCGACGACGTCGCGGCGGCGGCCAACGCCTTCGCCGCGCGCGCCGCCGGCTGACGCGGGGTCAGCCGCGCAGCACCACGTTCTCGGGCTCCTCGCCCGCGAGGAAGTGGTCGATCTGGCGACGCACGAGACGCGCGATGCGGGGGCGCATGGCGCCGGTGGCTCCGCCCACGTGCGGGACGATGAGCACGCCCTCCAGCGCCCACAGCGGGTGGTCGTCGGGCAGCGGCTCCGGGTCGGTGACATCGAGCGCCGCGCGCAGCCGGCCGCGGCGCACGTGGTCGACGAGGGCATCGGTGTCGATGACGGGGCCGCGCCCGACGTTCACGACGAGCGCGCCGTCGGGCAGGGCCGAGAGGGCTTCGTCGTCGACGAGGTGCTGCGTCTTGTCGCCGCCGGGCAGCGACACGATGAGCACGTCGGTGGCGGCGAGCACCTCGTACAGCTCGCCGAGGGGCAGCACCTCGACGTCGTCCTGCAGGCGACCGTGCGAGGCGACGCCGCGCAGCTCGACCTCGAAGGGCTTCAGGCGCGCGGCGATCGCGCGGCCGACGCCACCGAACCCGAGCAGGGTCACGCGCGCGTCGGCGAGTCCCGGCATCCACGTGCCCTTCCACTCGCCGCGGTCCTGGGCGCGCACGAAGTCCGGCAGGGCGCGCTGGGCGGCCAGGGTCAGCGCGACGGCGAGCTCGGCGGTGGCCGTCTCGTGCACGGTGGTGGCATTGGCGAACACGGTGCCGGCGGGAAGGCGGCCCTCGACGTTGTCGTAGCCGATCGACTGGCCCTGCACGAGCCGGGTCGTCACGTCGGCCAACCGGGCGATCACGCCGTCCATGGACATGTACGGGGGGACCACGATGTCGATGTGCGGGCGCGGTGCGGGCTCCTTCATGTCCCACACGAGAACCTCGACCCCCTCCGGGAGGGGCATCAGGTCGTCACGCAGCTGCGAAGTGGGCACGGATACGACGAGCGAGGCGGTCACCCGCTCCACGCTACCGCTGCGTCCGCGGGGGCGGGCCGGCGGCCGATGTGCACCCCGACGGGCACGTCGTAGGCGAGGTACTCGGTCAGCAACGCGTCGGCATCCCGTGCGAACAGTCGTCGCGACAGCGCCGCCGCGAGCTTCGTGGCCCCGCCGACGAGCCCCGGGATCTGGTGGCTCAGCATTCCCTCGCTCAGGCGCGCGCCGTGGTTGAACATGTGGATGCGCGACAGCGCCGAGGCATCGGGGGCACTCCGGCTCACCAGGCCGAAGTCGCCGTCGAGGTACGGGAAAGCTGCGAGACCGGGGTTCTGCGCCACTTGCGCGGGGGTCAGACGGTCGCTCCACACGGTGGCATCCGCCGCGACCGCCGCCAGTTCGGGCCGCCGCGCCAGGTCGGCGACGATCCCCGTGGCGGCGATCACGAGGTCGTAGCGATGGATGCCGTGCGGCGTCGTCACGATGACCTCGCTGCCGTCCCATTCGACGCCTTGCCACGGCGACGACGTGCGGAACCGGAAGCCGTCGAAGGCGTGGGCGCGCCAGATCGCATTCTGGGTCGCCGGCTGGTCGACGGCCGAGAGGTGCACGTTGAACGCCCACTTCTGCGCGTCGGTGAAGGAGCCGTAGTTCTCGATGAGCCCGGCGAACTCCATCCACCGGTAGGGGCTGACCTGGGGCATCGCGGGGCGGCGCATGTGCACGTCGACGGACGCCGCGCCGTGCTCGAGCGCCGTCGCGGCGTTGTCGAAAGCACCGGTGCCGGCGCCGAGGATGCCGATACGCGCGCCGTCGAGCGCGGCGAAGTCGATCGCGTCGTGGGTGTGGCGCACGCGCTCCCGCGGCAACGCGTCGAGCAGCGCGGGCACGTGCCGGCCGCCGGCCCCCTCGATGCCCGTCGCGAGCACGACGTGGCGGGCCAGCAGGATCCAGCTACCGTCCGGGCCGTCCAGCCCCACGCGGAGCGGACCGTCCGGGGTCGTCGGGGTGATCGCGGTCACCGTGGTCGATCCGATGGTCGCGATCCCCGAGACCTCGCGGTACCACTGCAGGAATCCCTGCCATGCGACGGTCGGGAAGTACGCGATGTCGTGCCAGGCGGCCTCGCCGTACACCGCCTCGAACCAGGCGCGCGGGCTCACGGCCGGGACGCCCCACGTGGGCCACGCGATGTCCTTCGGCGTCCGCATCGTGTGCATCCGCGCGTAGGTGGTCCAGGGTCCGGTCGCGTGCGCCGGGGCCGCGTCCAGGACCACGACGTCGTCGACTCCGCGCCGGCGGAGCCCGCGGGCCAGCACGAGGCCGGCTTGGCCGGCGCCGACGATGACGACCGGGTGCTCCCCGTCGCGCTCGCCGACCCACGCGCGGCCGTCGCCCGCACTGAGCGCCTCCTGGTGGGCGGCCTCCTGCTCGAGTGCGGCGAGGCGGGCGGGCGCGTCGGGGCGTGGTTCGAGCACGATCACTCGACGACGACGCGGACGCCGTACGCGTCGTCGAGCCGGAAGTTGTGGTGGTCCACGACGTTGGTGTCGTCGAGCTCGAGGTTGACGAAGTCCATGCTCGGCTCGGCGAAGAACGGACCCGCGTGCCACGTGCCCTTGAGCATCGTGATCGCGGTGCGGGGCGGGATGCGGAACGCGCGCAGGTCGTCGAGGCTCGGCTCCTCGATGCCCGCCGGCGCGACCGCGATCGTCCACTCGACGTCGCCGACGGACATGAGCGTCTGCGTGGTCTCGAGGTGCCGGGTCACCCGGACGAACTCGGGCTTCTTGTCGTCGAGCGACATCAGATAGAAGCGCGGGATGCCACCCGATACGTCGAGCACGGCCTCCTCCGACGTGAAGGGAGTGCCGTCGGCCATGGGTGTCAGGATGACGCCGAACGGGGCGAAGTTCTCGGCGGTGACCGTCGCGGCGGTCAACGGGTGGGAGGGAAGCGTCTCGGTCATGCCCCGACGGTACACCTGTCTGACAAGTGGCGAACGCGCTTGTCGGACACGTTCACGACCTCGTTACGCCCCCGAAACGCCGCGATCGTGACGCACCCGGCGGATCAGCGCATTGCGCAGCCCGGCCGGCGCCGCCACCTGCACCTCGCGCGACCAGTACCCCACGTCGTCGCCCGTGCCGTACCCGCAGTACGTCATCTCGACCACCGGGATCCCTGGCGAGGCGTCGAGCAGCGCCGCGCGCTCGGCATCCAGACTCACCGCGTCGACCCACAGCGTCTCCCACGCGACCCGGATGCCGTTGGCCTCCTCGGCCAGCTCGAACACCGGTCGTCGCGGGTCGAGCTCGACCTCGCGTGCGAGCGGGACGAGATCTTCGGCCAGGGCGTAGGGCGCCCCGTCCACCCGCCACACCTTGACCGTCCGCAGCACGCGCGTGCCGTCCGGCAGGTCGTCGAAGCGGTCCGGATCGCCCGCGCGCAGCACGCGCACCTCGGATGCCGCGAGCTCGAGCAGCGGCTCGTATCCGGCGGAGCGAATGGACAGGGAATGGTCGAACTGCTCGTCGATCCGCCGCCCGACGTCCGGCAGCCGCCGGTTCGGCGTCGTGCGCGTCCCCTGCGTGCGATGCACGTATCCGCGTTCCTCCAGCCGTACGAGCGCCTCGCGCACCGAGGCGCGGCTGGCTCCGGTCAGCTCGGCGAGCCGTGGCTCGGACGGGAGGGTGTCGAGGTCGCCGCTCCACAGCGCGAGGATCCGGTCGATCACGGCATCCTGGTCCGTCGCGCGCATGGGCCCCCTCGTTCGCGGCGAGCCCTCGGGGTCACTCGTGCGGGCGCTGCAGCACCTCGACGGCATCCTCCCGGCTCGACACCCCCAGCTTGCCGTAGATCGAGCGCACCTGGGACTTCACGGTGTTCACCGACACGTTCCGCGCCCGCGCGATCTCGTGCATACCGAGGCTCGACGTGAGCAGGTGCGCGAGCTCGCGCTCGGTGCTGGTGAGGGTGGCGAGAGCGTCGGCGTCCGTGGACCGCGCGGCGATCGCCGGCAGCATCCGTCGCATCATCGTCAGGGTCGGCGCGAGGTCCGCGTTGTGCGCGGCGACCAGGTCGAGCAGGCGGTCGGTGTCGGCGAACGGGATCATGAGGAACGGCGTGACCGAGCCGCCGGTGCGCTGGATCAGCATCACCGCGGCCTCCATGCTCTGCACGGCGCGCTTCTCGCTGCCCAGACGCAGGAAGGCCACGGCCCTCCGTGTCAGCAGCGGCGTGAGGGTGCGCAGGCAGTGCTCGTCGTGCAGGGCGACGCACGCGTTCGTGGTCTCGATGACCTCGCGCTCGCGACCCATCTGCAACAGGGTCGCGGCGCGCTGCATCGGGAAGCACACCGCGTGCCCCGGGTGCGTGACGGCGTGCGACAGCACGGCCAGGGCCTCGTCGAACTCGCCCTGCGCGGTGAGCATGTCGGCGTGCAGGCCCAGCAGCAGTTCGCGGACGATCCGGAAGCTGCGGCTGCGACCGGAACCGTGCAGCATCTCCCAGGTCTTGGCCAGACCTTCGGTGATGTCGCGCTCGATGAACATCGTCGTGACCCGGATCATGCCGGCGCAGAAGGCCCAGTACGGATCTTCGGGCTGGGCGTGCTCCAGTTCGTCGGCGATCGCCCGCATGTGCGCGGTGTCGGCGCGGCTGACCGCGACCAGGCCGTCGCCCAGCAGCAGGCAGTGCGAGACGTCAGCGGACGCCCAGCCCTGATCGGCGAAGAGCTGCCGCCCTTCGGCGATCGCGTGCGCGGCGGCGGGGTATTCGGCGTTGAGGGCCAGGTTCAGCGCTTGCATGCTCAACGCGCGGTAGCGCTGCTCGGGCGTCTCGGCGAACAGCAGCGCCTCCGAGGCGTAGTGTCCGCCGATCTGCGGCCAGCCGACGGCCGCGCAGTACTCCGCGACGCTCGCGAACAGACCCGATCGCGCGGGGCCCGAGAGGGCGGTCGGGCGAGTGAGCCGCCCGGTGTCGAAGTACCGCGACACCAGTTCGATCCCGTCGCCGAGGGCATCGTTGCGGGCGCGCGCGACCAGCATCGCCGACAGCAGCATCGCGCGCGTGTCGGTCCACACCAGGGGTGCCGGGCCGGGCTCGGCCTCGGCCAACAGGGACAGGTGGCGCGGCAACGGTTGACCGTGCCCCGGTTCCAGCCGCAGGGACGTGTGTGCTGCCGCCGCGCGGAGCGCTGCGGTCGGGCCTACGGAACCGTTGGAATCGCTCATGTGACCTCCGCCGGACGAGCGCGATCGCAGGTGATGCACAGCGATCGTGTCGTGGAATGACAGACACCCAGGACGGCGGTCGGACGCGGATTCGGGTTCGCGATCGGCCGCGGGAACGGCGGTCCCCCACAAGCGCGCTCCCCTTGTGAGGATATGCCAAACAGCCCGGTCTCGGCCGTGTTTGTCGCCGAACGTATCCGTCGGCCGGTTCGCGTCAGGCGGCGGCGGCGACCACGGCGGAGATCGCCGAGGTGAAGAAGCCCAGTCCGTCGATCCCCGAGCGCATGGCCACCGGGGTGCCGGGGCCGAAGCCGGGCTCGACGGCGTGCTCGGGGTGGGGCATGAGGCCGACCACGTTGCCGCGCTCGTTGGTGAGGCCGGCGATGTCGTCGAGCGAGCCGTTGGGGTTCACCCCGAGGTACCGGAACGCGACGAGGCCTTCGCCGTTGACGCGGGCCAGGGTCTCGGCATCCGCGATGTATCCGCCGTCGGCGTTCTTGAGCGGGATGACGATCTCGCCGCCTTCGTCGAACGCGCTGGTCCACGCGGTCGAGGCGTTCTCGACCCGCAGGCGCTGGTCGCGACGGATGAACTGCTGGTGCGCGTTGCGGATCAGGCCGCCGGGCAGCAGGTGCGCCTCGACGAGCATCTGGAAGCCGTTGCAGATGCCGAGGATCGGCATGCCCTGGGCAGCGGCATCCTTCACTTCGGACATGATCGGCGCGAAGGCGGCGATGGCGCCGGCGCGCAGGTAGTCGCCGTAGCTGAAGCCGCCGGGCAACACGAGGGCGTCGACGCCCCGGAGGTCGTGGTCGCCGTGCCACAGGGCGACGGGCTCAGCGCCGGCGAGGCGGATCGCGCGCTGCGCGTCGCGATCGTCGAGCGAACCGGGGAAGGTGATGACACCGATGCGCGTCGTCACTCCACGACCTCGATGTTCACGACGTCTTCGATGACCGCGTTCGAGAGCATCTCGTCGGCGAGCTCGCGGGCGCGGGCCAGAGTGGCCTCGTCGACCTCGCCCTCGACCGTGAGTTCGAAACGCTTACCGATGCGGACGTCCGTGAAGCGGTTCTCGCCCAGACGCGACAGAGCGCCGGCGACCGCCTTTCCCTGCGGGTCGAGAAGCTCGGCCTTGGGCATGACGTCGACGACGATGGTGGGCATTCCAGCTCCAGGTGTCGGAAAGGGCAGTGGATGCCATTCTACGGGGCTGTTCCCGCTCCTCCCGGACGCGTCTGGGGAGCGCTCTCTTGACACCGTGGGAGCGATCCCATAGCGTCATCCCGATCGGTGAGAGCGCTCCCACGATTCAGAGGTCGAGGGGCGCCGCGCACAGGAGCACACCGATCACCCACCACGAAGGAGTGTCCAGTGAAATCACGTGCCCTGCGCCGTGCCGCCGTCGTCGCGGCCGTCGCCTCCACCTCCGCCCTCGTTCTGGCCGGTTGTTCCGGCAGCGGGGGCTCCGCCTCGGGCGGGAGCGACGGCGAGGTCACCCTCACCATCGCGACGTTCAACGACTTCGGCTACACCGACGCGCTCCTGCAGGAGTACATGGACGCGCACCCGAACGTGAAGATCGTCCACAACAAGGCCGCGACCAGCAACGAGGCCCGCGAGAACTACTTCCAGAAGCTCGGCAAGACCGGCCTCGCCGACATCGAGGCCATCGAGGTCGACTGGCTGCCCGAGGTCATGGAGTACGCCGACCTGCTGGCCCCCGTGCCCGACGACCTCAAGAGCCGCTGGCTCGACTACAAGGTCGAGGCCGCCACGAGCCCCGAGGGCAACCTCGTCGGCTACGGCACCGACATCGGCCCCGAGGGCGTCTGCTACCGCTCCGACCTGTTCGCCGCCGCGGGCCTTCCGACCGACCGCGCCGAGGTCGCCAAGCTCCTCCAGGGCGACTGGTCGACCTACTTCTCGGTCGGCGACCAGTACGTCGCCGCGACCGGCAAGGCGTTCTTCGACTCGGCCGGCGGCACCTACCAGGGCGCGATCAACCAGGTCGCCGCCGCGTACGAGGACCCCGCGAACGGCGAGATCACCGCCACCTCCAACCCCGAGGTGAAGAAGATCTACGACCAGGTCCTCAAGGCCAGCGCGACGCAGTCGGCGCACCTGGGCCAGTGGTCCGACGACTGGTTCGCCGGTCTCTCCAACGGTGCGTTCGCCACGATGCTCTGCCCCGGCTGGATGCTCGGTGTCATCGAGGGCAACGCCCCCGACGTCAAGGGCTGGGACATCGCCAACGTCTTCCCCGGCGGTGCCGGCAACTGGGGCGGGTCGTACCTGACCGTGCCCGGTAACGGCGCCAACGTGCAGGCCGCTCAGGAGCTCGCCGACTGGCTGACCGACCCCGAGACCCAGGTCAAGGCGTTCGAGAACGCCGGCACGTTCCCCAGCCAGACCGAGGCACTCAAGGCCGACGCGCTGCTGAGCAACACGAACGCGTACTTCAACAACGCGCCCGTGGGCGAGATGCTCTCGGAGCGCGCTCAGGCGGTGAAGGTGTCGCCGTACAAGGGCGCCTTCTACTTCCAGATCAACGACGCCATGCAGAAGGCGCTGACGCGTGTCGAAGACGGCACGCAAGACGCCTCCACCTCCTGGCAGCAGTGGGCAACCGAGGTCGACGCCCTGTCCTGACCCCAGCGAACGGATGCCAGGGGCTGCGGCTTCGCGCCCCTGGCATCCGTCCCCCGTCCCCTTCTCGCGTGAGAGGTCAGAAATTGTCGCTTGCCCGCCATCGCAGGCGACAGATTCTGACCCCTCACGCGGCAGAAACGGAGCACAGACCGTGACCAGCACACTCGAACGGCGCACCTCGACGGCTACGCCGTCATCGGGGGCGCGCGAGCCCCGGCGGGTGGGCTTCAGCAAGCGCCGCAGCGCGTGGGACCTGAAGCTCTCGCCCTACCTCTACATCTCGCCGTTCTTCATCCTGTTCGCGATCACGGGGCTGTTCCCCATCGCGTACACCGCGGTGATCTCGTTCATGGACTGGGATCTCGTCCGCAACTCGGGCGAGTTCATCGGCTTCGACCAGTACGCCTGGGTGCTCAGCCAGCCCAAGTTCTGGATCGCGCTGCGCAACACCTTCAGCATCTTCCTGCTCTCGAGCATCCCGCAGCTGATCCTCGCGATCTTCATCGCCGCGATGCTCGACCAGAACATCCGCGCCAAGACCTTCTGGCGCATGAGCGTGCTGATCCCCTACGTCATGGCCCCCGTGGCCGTCGCCCTCATCTTCAGCAACATGTTCGGCGACCAGTACGGCGTCGTGAACACCACGCTGCAGAGCCTGGGGCTGCCGGCCATCCCGTGGCACTCCGACGCCTTCGCCAGCCACATCGCGATCGCCACGATGGTGAACTTCCGCTGGACCGGGTACAACACCCTCATCCTGCTCGCCGCGATGCAAGCCGTCCCCCGCGAGTACTACGAGGCCGCGACGGTCGACGGCGCGGGCAAGCCGCGGCAGTTCTTCTCGATCACACTGCCGAGCCTGAAGCCCACCCTGATCTTCGTCATCATCACTTCCACCATCGGTGGTCTGCAGATCTTCGACGAGCCGCGCATGTACGACCAGTACGGAACCGGCGGCGCCGACAACCAGTGGCTCACGGTCACGCTGTGGCTCTACAACGTCGGTTGGGGGGAGTGGAACTTCGGCCGCGCGGCTGCGCTGGCGTGGATCCTGTTCCTCATCATCCTCGCCATCGGCGTGGTCAATCTGTTCATCACGCGCTCCCTCGTGCGCGACGAGGGTCGGCGCGATGCGCGGTCCCGTCGTGACGTGCGTGCTCAGGCGCGTGCCGTGAAGAAGCAGCTTGCGCGAGAGGAGGCGGGCCGATGAGCTCCGTCAACGCCGTCCCCGTCCCGGTCATCGATCCCGACCTGCCCGCGAAGCCGCGGCGTCGGCGCGTGGTGCGCGGCTCGCGGCCCGGGTGGGTCGTCTACACCGCCCTCGGCGCGGTGCTGCTGGCGAGCGTCTTCCCCTTCTACTGGTCGCTGCTGATCGGCTCGGGGGACTCCTCGACGATCCGCGACGCGAACCGGTCGTGGATCCCCGGCGGCAACTTCTTCGCCAACGCCGCCGCCGTCATGGGCGACCCGGCGGTCAACTTCTGGCCGGCGCTGCTGAACTCCATCATCAGCTCCGGGCTCATCGCGGCATCCGTGGTCTTCTTCTCCACCCTCGCGGGCTGGGCGTTCGCGAAGCTGAAGTTCCGCGGTGGACCGTGGCTGCTCGTCTTCGTCGTGGCCACGATGGCCGTGCCGACGCAGCTGGGCGTGGTGCCGCTGTACATCCTGTTCAGCGAGCTGGGCTGGACCGGGCAGTTGGGGGCCATCATCGTCCCGGCGCTCACCAGCGCGTTCGGGGTGTTCTGGATGACGCAATACTTGCGGCAGGCCGTGCCCGACGAACTCATCGAAGCCGCGCGCGTCGACGGCGCCAGCTCGTTCCGCACCTTCCTCACGGTGGGGGTGCCGGCCGCGCGGCCGGCGGCGGCGATGCTCGCCCTCTTCACGTTCGTGAGCGCGTGGAACAACTTCTTCTGGCCGTTCATCGTGCTCGACCGCCAGAACCCGACGCTGCCGGTGGCCCTGTCGCTGCTGCAGTCCAATTACTTCGTCGATTACTCGATCGTGCTGGCGGGCGTGCTCCTGTCGACGATCCCGCTGCTGCTGTTGTTCGTCTTCGCGGGCAAGCAGCTGGTCAGTGGCATCATGCAAGGGGCGGTCAAGGGATGACGCTTGCGCCCGCGGAAGGAACCCGATCCATGTCCCACACCCGAGCCTTTCCCGAGGGCTTCCTCTTCGGCGCGGCCACCGCGGCCTACCAGATCGAGGGCGCCGCGCTCGAGGACGGACGGAAGGCCTCGATCTGGGACACCTTCAGCCGCGTGCCCGACGCCGTCATCAACGGCGACAACGGTGACGTCGCCTGTGACCACTACCACCGGTACGGCGACGACGTGCAGCTGATGAAGCGCCTGGGCCTGCAGACCTACCGTTTCTCGACGTCGTGGTCGCGCGTGCGTCCCGACGGCGGCGCGCTCAACGCGAAGGGCGTCGACTTCTACGAGCGCCTCGTCGACGAGCTCTTGGATGCCGGCATCCTCCCGTGGCTGACCCTGTACCACTGGGATCTCCCGCAGGCGCTGGAGGATCGCGGCGGCTGGACCGTCCGCGAGACGAGCGACCGGTTCACCGAGTACGCGCTCGACATGCACGACGCCCTCGGCGACCGGGTGAACGTGTGGACGACGCTCAACGAGCCGTGGTGCTCGTCGTTCCTCAGCTATACCGCCGGTGCCCACGCCCCCGGCCACTACTCCCAGGCCGAGGGCATGCTCGCCGCCCACCACCTGCTGCTCGGCCACGGGCAGACGGTGCGCGAGCTGCGCGCGCGCGACGCGTCGCTCAACCTCGGGCTGACGCTCAACCTGACGGTGGCGGATGCCGTCGACCCGGCGAACCCCGCCGACCTCGACGCCGCGCGACGCATCGACGGGCAATTCAACCGCTGGTTCCTCGACCCGGTGTTCCGCGGCCGCTACCCGGCCGACATCATCCAGGACTTCCGCGGGGTCGACCCCGAGGCGGTGCATCGCTGGCAGGAGGCCGTCCTCCCGGGCGACCTCGAGGCGATCTCGACTCCGATCGACACCCTCGGCGTGAACTACTACCACGGCGAGTTCGTCGGCGGCACGCCGCCGCTGGTCAACCCGCCGGCCGGTGACGCCCCCACCGTCCGTCCGATCGCGTCGCCGTTCCCGGCGCACGAGAACCTCTTCTGGCACGAGCGGGGCCTGTCGCGCACGAACATGGGCTGGGAGGTGCAGCCCGAGGGGCTTACACGCCTCCTCGCGCGCGTCAGCGACGAGTACTCGGCCGAGGCCGGCGTCGCCCTGTACGTCACCGAGAACGGTGCCGCCTACGACGACGTCCCGGTCGCGGAAGACGGCGAGACGCGCGTCCACGACACCGAGCGGGTGGAATTCGTGGAGGCGCATCTCGCCGCCATCCTGGATGCCGTCGACCGCGGGGTCGACGTGCGCGGGTACTTCTACTGGTCGCTGCTGGACAACTTCGAGTGGGCCTGGGGCTACGAGAAGCGGTTCGGCATCGTTTACGTCGACTACGCGACGCAGAAGCGGACCGTGAAGGACTCGGGCCTGGCGTACGCGCGGGTGATCGCGGAGCGGGCGTTGAGGGCCCAGGTCGCGTTGCGTCTCTAGTCCTCCGGCTCGGGATACGCGGGACAGTTCACGCCTCGACGGTCAGCCAGACGTTGAAATGTCCCCCCTGGGTCGTCGTAGCGACGGCCCAGAGGGGACATTTATGGGTAGCTCCTGCTCAGCCGATCTGTGTGACCTCAGCAGTTCGCGAGGCGGGTCAAGGTGATATTCCCTCGCCAGTGGTTTTGACCGAGTGTGGCCACGTTCGTGGTGACGTCGTTGCCCGTGTCGCCGGCGATGAGGCGCTGGTCGGGGGTGAGGAACCACGAACCGAGAACGCCGACGGAGCCGGCCGGGACGCCGATGCCATCGTGAATGGCAAGCGTGGGGTATTCACACCACCCGAAGGCCGTCGCCGGGCTTTGGCCGAGGACGTCCGCGGAGACTGACGTGCTGGCAGCGAGTGCCGTCAGCGCTGCCGCCGCGGTGGCAGCTTCCCCCCGAGCGCTGATCGCCGCGGCCCGGGCGGAGGCGCTGGCGATTTCTGGACCCCGGATGCCACGCCCCTCGGTTGAAGCCGACTACGACCGCCTCTGCTTCCACGCGCGCACGATCCTTGAGGCCGAAGCCTCGCAACGCGACGGCCGAGATCGCCGAGCGGTCCGGCTTTGCGCCCGCTCGCGCGCTGAAGGACGCGCTGTCCAAGCACGGCGTAAGCGGTCCGAACGGGGCCGGGGGAGTACGTTCGCAGCGTCGCCGCGAGTGAAGCGGCACTTAGTGGTGTCTCGGCTCCCGAAAGAAGCCCCCGCCCGCACATGGAGCGTCGAATCGTGTTCGTCGTCACGCACAGTGGGCGCCGCTTCATCGACCTGCGCTTCGGTTCGATCGTTTGCCGATCTCCGAGTCCCACGCCGCGAGACGGGAGCGTGAAGGTCAATGTGCGGCTTGGGGGAGGTGATCTGGAGGCTCCGCTTCGGATGTGGCGCTCCCTCGACGGGCGATGGCCAAAGCCAGCAGTCCGGAGGACGCGACCGCGAAGAACATGAGGCTTCCACTGAGAAGAACCCGGGGTTCGGTGACATTCAGACCGATGAGGCATAGGCCCAGTGTCGCAATCGCTCCTGCCGTGCTTGCAGTGCCCATGAGTGCGTTCATTGACGACATCAATGCTGCCGGCGCTCGAGATTGCAGAGCGAAGGCCAAGCTGTTCGCGTAGAGGAAGAGGGGGAACGGGATCATGGTAACGAGAAGAATCGTCCATGATTCGCCCGAGAAGGGGACTGCAGAGCCGATGGCGAAGACCGTTGCGAGTGCGGCAAAACTGAGAAAATCGCTGTGCTCGAGCCGTGCCCAAACCGCGTTTGACGCAACATTGATGAACTGGAATGCGATGAATATCAAGCCGAACCAGTCGGCGTCGAGCTTCGCGTCGAGGAACACCATCTGCCACATCTGGAAGAACGGGGTGAAGGCGAGCTGCGTGAGCGCGAACAGAAGCATGACAAATACCAACCATGGATCGCGGCGCAGCGATGCGAAAAACTTGGGTGCTTCGTCTTCCTGCAGCTCGCGTACAATAGGTGTTCTCGGTAGTGCTAGCGAACCGAACGCCGCGGCAATCACGAAGAAGCTGATCGAGACGGCGTAAAGTCCTCGGCCGAGGAGCGGGTAGAGAACACTCGTCGCGACCGCGCTCGCGATTGTGGCCACAAGGATCACGTTGTGGTCGAGCATGAAGAATCGTTTGAAGGACCGCTCATCGTCGCGAAGCACGGCGGCGTAGTGGATGTCCATCGTGGAGGTATTGAGGGCGGTACCCAGGGCATAGACCCCCCAGGCTAGGCACATGGTCAGCAGGCCCTCCCCGAGCCATACGATCCCGTATGCGCATGCGAAGACGAGGATCGAGAGGACGTATAGCCTCTTCCTGGAGAACCTGTCGGCGAGCGTCCCCGATGGGAACTCAGCGAGGCTGAGGACGATCATATAGACGATCTGCGTCCAGATGATGCTGTCGAATTGAAGGCCTTTGTCCAGAAGGATGGGCGTGAGCACGGCCTGGGGCAGCACTCGCGCAAATGTTGCGAGCGCGCTCACTCCGAAGTACGTCTTCATTTTCACGATATGTCTCTCGGATGGGTTGAGGCGGGTGGGGCGCCGCATTTGCGACGCCCCACGTGGGTGCCTTAAGGTGTCCACCTCAAGCCGCGCATTGCGGCCACCGTCCGGGCTTTCGTGGCGACGACCGTGAAGGCCTGCGCAATCACCTGGGTGTTGCTGTTCATGTTTCACCTCCTCTCAATCGCAATCCCGGTCCCTCCGGGAAGAGTTTGAAACTCGGTGTAACTGGCAAAGACGACGCGCAATAGCTCCTCGGGATCTTTTGGGGCGTCCGTGCTGATCGTCAAATACGCGTCAGCGTGCTCGAGCAGATCGAGCATGGCGTCGACACGACTTGCCGGTATGGTCAGCGTTTCGAGCAGGGACATGACGCCCGAGAATGAGCTGACGAGCGGGCGAAGGAGCGCTGATTCAGCGATACACCCTTCGTAGATCGCCTGAAGTTGGTCGACTGCGAGCTCAGGCAGACTGAGGACGGTAAATCGTCGGTGAAAGGCGGAGTCTGCGACGATGAAGCGAGCTTCATCTAACGTTGTTGCTCCAACGACGCGAAAATCCGGGTCTACCAAGTGGGGTTTCATCACGTCGAGGGCGCCGACGGAGCCCTCCGCCACTCCCATTCGAGCAAGAGCATGGATCTCGTCGATGAAGACGGTGCTCTTGGTGTTCGTCACGAAGCTGAACAGTTCCGTCAGTCGCTCCTCCAAGTCCCCCCGGTTTCTCGTCCCGCTGACGAGAGCCCCGGCGTCGACTCGCCAGAAGGGGCCGAGGTGTGGTCGGAGCGTCGAAAGAGCTTCGACCAAGGCAGTCTTGCCGCTCCCCGCTGCGCCGCACACGAGGACGTTGTTCTTCGTTCGCTTGTTGAGCAGAAGCTCCAGCGCTGCGACCTCCCGCATGCGCGTGACCGTTCCGCGGAATGGTGGAATGGGCTGAACAAACTTCGGACGATCTCGGCGCTGCTCGTGGCCCGAGCTACCCCGAGATTCGGGCGGGCCGACGGCTCGTCGAAAGTTCGAATCAGAGCGAGCGATCTTCTCGAGGAACTCCTCGACTGTCCGTGTGTGGTGGGTCAGCCGATCGAGCTTGGGTTTGTCGTCCACGCCCCGATAATGATCCACGGCAGTCAGATCGATATTCGCGAAGCCCCTGCGGTGAAGAATGGAGAGTGCTTGATAGACGTTCTGCGCGTTTCGCGCAGAATCAGGAAGGCTGGTGCCGCTACTCGACTTCATAGATGGACACCGACCAGTCAGTGGTGTCAAGGTCGACTACTCGACCCTGCGCGAAGGGCTTCGCATACCCGGTGATGAACTTTACCGCTTCGACGAGCGCCATTTTGGCTGCGAGCCCGTTGTAGGGCTCCATGATGTTGGCGACGAAACGTTCATTTACTGCCCTAATGCGTGCATCATGGGTTCGTATGGCATTCTCCGGAAACATGTCGCTGTAGGAGGAGGTAACCCCCGGAATGACGAGAGGGCCGACCGATGCCCAGGAGAGATCATGAGGGCTGCATAGCAAGTATGGTGTCTTCGCTTCGATGCAGATGCGATCAACGATGTGAGCAATTCTGCCTCGAGGGTGGTCGGCACAGAGGATAAGAAGATCAATTGCTCCGTTCTTGGCAACAGCTCGGTCAATCAGCTCCTGCATCGAGTTGTCGTCGGTGACTTCCTGGTCGATGGCGATGATGTTTGCCGCGGGTGCCCGACGAACCAGTTCGTGGATCGCAACTTCCAGTTTGGGGCGTCCCAGGTCTGCTTCTGTGTAGAGAATCTGCCTGGATGTGTTGCTGAGTTCGATGGTGTCGAAATCAGCGATGGTGAGTCGACCGACGCCGATCATGGCTGCCGCGGAAGCTACATAGCCGCCTACACCGCCGACGCCGAGGACAAGAATGTGAGATCTTGCCAACCGCTCGTGGTAGCTAACGGCCTCGTCATCCCCCACGCCGCTGAGATTTGTGAAGTTTCGAATTTGGCGATCCCACTTGCCGAGGTTCTTTGCTTGGATTGCATCCTCGGTGCCGACATCCTTGACGAGATTCTGCGCCTTAGCGAAAGCCAGCGCCTGCTCGACCTGCTCTTGCGCGTATCGATCTGAGAGGCGATCAGCGATCGATGACCCGGTAGTGGTGCCGTCGATTGCCTCGAGGACACTCAGAAGTAGGTCGTAGTCGCCCTGGAGCGTGATTGGCTCGGCGTCTGCGACGTCGACAGCGAGTCCGTCGTCGGTCTCGGCGACGATGAGCGAATAGTTGAGGCGGAGCGCTCTGTGGCTTTCATGCATGGACCCGCACCGTACGTGAGGCGCGGTTGTTCCGCCGTGATGCGCTGAGAGAGGGCGTCGGCGGGGCTCCTGGTGAACGCGATCCGTCGAGACCTCGGAACGGAGGTCCTCCTTAGCTGTGCCGCGAGGCGCGGCGCCACCGCGACACAGTGCGTCTGCTCTATCCGGGCCATTGCTGCCGAGTACTGAGTGCCCGGTAGCGGTGTGCGAACGTCGTGCCTGAACGGGGTGACATTCATTCCGACGTTCACCCGCGTTCGCCCTCTCCGGCTTCGCATCCGTTCGCACGATGAAAGACGCTCTGTCCAAATACGGCGTGACCGCTCCGCCCGGGGCCGGGGGAGTACGCTCGCAACGTCGCCGCGAGTGAAGCGACGCGGTCGCTGAGCCCGGGAGGAGACCGATGTCACTGACCCCTGTGCGCGGTGCCGCCACCATCGAAGAGGTGGCAGCGCGGGCCGGCGTCTCGCGCTCGACCGTCTCGCGCGTCGTCAACGGCTCGACCGCCGTCTCGCCCTCTGCGCTCGAAGCGGTACGCCGCGCCATCGAGGAACTGCAGTACGTCCCCAACCGCGCCGCGCGCTCGCTCGCGAGCCGGCAGACGCGCGCGATCGCGCTCGTCATCCCCGAGGACACCGATCGCTTCTTCGGCGACCCGTTCTTCGGGTCGATCGTGGCCGGCATCGGCGAGGTGATCGGCGAGTCCGACTACGTCATGAACATGCTCATCGCCAGCGACGACGCCAGCGCCAAGGCGCTCGGCTACCTCCGCAGCGGGAGCGTCGACGGCGCGATCGTGGCCTCGCACCACACCAGCGACACCTTCGTCGACCGGCTCGCGGATGCCGTGCCCGTGGTCTACGGCGGACGTCCGGCACGCGTGCGCGATACCGACCACTACGTCGACGTCGACAACGTGCAGGGCGGGCGCGCCGCGGCGCAGTATCTCCTCGACCGCGGACACCGGCGTATCGCCACGGTGGCCGGTCCCTCCGACATGCCCGCGGGGATCGATCGCCTCCAGGGCTTCCGCGACGCCCTCGCCGACGCGGGGCTCGAGCCCGCCGCCGCGGAGGACGGCGACTTCACCGAGGTCGGGGGTGCCGCCGCGATGCGTCGGATCCTGGCATCCGGGAACCTCCCCGACGCGGTGTTCGTCGCGAGCGACCTGATGGCCCGCGGCGCATACACGGCGCTGCGCGAGCACGGACACGAACCGGGGCGCGACATCGCGGTGATCGGCTTCGACGACTCCGCGGTCGCCACCTCGCTCGTGCCCGCGCTCACGACGGTCCGGCAGCCCTCCCACGATCAGGGGCGCCAGATGGCGACGATGCTGCTCGACGTGCTCGCCGGGCGGGCGACCCCGAACTCCGCGATCCTGCCCATCGAGATCGTCCCGCGCGCCTCGGCCTGACCGGCGGCGGGCGATCAAGCAGATCCCTCGCGGCGCGCACGGCGGCCAGACGCTACCCTGAGCGCAGCGCCGCGCGGATACCCGAGTCCTCGCCGGCGCCGAGAGGATGACATGCGTCGTTGGAGAAGCCTCGTCGCGGCCGCCGCACTGATCGCGGTCGCCGGTCTCGCAGGGTGCGTTCCCGAGGAGGCGGCGCCGGTGGCCTCGGCCACCTCGACCCCGTCGGTGACCGTCGTCGTCCCGAGCCCGACGCCCAGCCCCTCCGTGTCGGAGACGGCGGCGAGCGTGGCCTCGAAGATCCCGGCATCCTGCGACGATCTGGGCACCGCGACGAGCCGCGCCGAGACCGTCGGCGGACTCACCGCCCAGCACGCGGACGGCTTCGTCCGCCCCGCCCCCGCGGATGCCACGACCGTCCTGTCGTGCAACTGGATCCAGGAAGAGGCCGCCGCCGTCCTGCTGATCGTCAGCACCGCGAGCGACGCCGCCGTGACGCAGGGCATCGCGGGGCTGGCATCCGAGGGGTACCAGTGTCAGGCGGCGCAGGACTTCGGGGCGCAGTACTGCGCGCGTCCGGGTGACGCCGCCGACAGCGAAGACGTCATCGTCGCGCGCGACGACGTGTGGATCTACCTCGAGACCGTGAACGTCAACGCGCGCGCCTGGCTGTCCGACATCGCCGCACAGATCTACGGCTGACGCTCACTCCCACGTCGCGGTGTCCGGATCGACGCCGTGCACGCGGGCGTTCGCGTCGATCGCGTCCCGCAGCCACACGGCAAGGCCCGTTCGAACCCCGTCGTAGTGCGCCGTGAACCGGGGGTCGGCGGCGTACATCCGCCCCAAGCACACCTGCATCTGCCGGCTGACCGGGAAGAACGCCGAGACGACCTCGCGGTGGCGTTCGACCAACGCGTTCGCGGCGGCATCCCCGGGACGGACTCCGGATGCCAGGGCGTCGCCGAGTTCCCGGTCGAGCGCCGCGACCGTCTCGGTGACCTCCGCCCAGTCGCCCGCGGTGCGCGCCGCCGAGCGTTCGGCGTACTGCTGCCACTGCTCGGACCCGCGGTAGCGTTCGGCGGCCTCGGCAGGCCACGCGGTGTCCCAGTCGGGGCCGAAGGCGGCGGTCTGCTCCTCCTCGGACAGCAGGATGCCGCGCTCCTGGGCCGCGATCATGCGGGCGAGGTCGTCGTCGAGCTCGCGCAACTGCTCCACCCGCCGGGCGAGCTGGGCCCGCTGGACCCGGAGCTGAGCGGCGACGTCGCCGCCGGGCTCGTCGAGCACGGTGCGGATCGCCTCGAGGTCGAGGCCGAGCTCGCGGTATACGAGGATCCGCCGGAGGCGCTCGAGATCGTCGTCCGTGTAGAGACGGTAGCCCGCCCCGGAGCGGGCGGCGGGCCGCGCGAGGCCGATCTCGTCCCAATGGTGCAGCGTCCGCACGGTCAGACCCAGGCGCGCGGCGGTCTCGCCGACGGCCAGTCCCCGCTCACTCATGGTGCCCATTGTCGTCGCCGTTCCCGATCCCGACGCGGCGGAGGTTCCGCCCCTCGGTGCTCTCGGGGTCGAACACCTTCGCCGCCGTGAAGATCACGCGGGTCCCCTCCGGCGTCCGCACCTCGACGTCGCGCGTGTTCCAGGGGCTGTCGTTCGGGACGGCCTCGACGCCGACGTCCCGCAGCGCGGCGACGATCTCGGGCACCTGACCGAGCACGCACGCGAAGCTCACGCTCGCCGCCGAGGCGTCCGCGTCGCCGTCGGACGTGACCAGCAGGACGTCCTGGAACGCCCACCGCCGCAGGTGCACCATCTGTCCCGGGATGCCGAACAGCTCGAAGAAACCGAGCCCCCGCGTCCAGGAGTCGACGGACGCCGCGAGGTCGCGCGTCGGGACGGTGACGAACATCGGCATCCCGTAGATGCCCCGGAACAGCGGCGGGGCCACGGCATCCGGTCCGGGCGGCGGGACGGGGCTGGTCTCGAAGGCGTCGTAGAACTCGCTCATCGCTCCAGGCTCGGGCCTCACGCCGCGTGAGGGTCAAGCCGAGGGGTGACGCTTCGGGGGCATCGGCTGCTGGTACACGTCCGGGATGTCGTCGCCGTCGGCATCCACGTCCTCGGCGAGGGCGAGCTGCTTGTAGCGACGGTTGCGCACCAGCAGCACACTGGCGGCCAGCAGGGACGCCACGAGCGAGGCGACCATGATCGCGATCTTCGCGTCGTCGGTGTGCTCCGAACCGGCGGGGAAGCTGAGCTCGGCGATCAAAAGCGACACCGTGAACCCGATACCCGCGAGGAGGCCGACGCCCGCGAGGTCGATCCACTTCAGCGCCGGGTCGAGGCGGACCTTCGTCACGAGCGTGAGGAGGCGCACCCCGAGCAGGATGCCGAGCGGCTTGCCGAGCACGAGACCGGCGACGACGCCGATCGTCACGGGGTCCATAATTGCGCGGGCGAGACCCTCGCCGCCGCCGATCGCCACGCCCGCGGCGAAGAACGCGAAGATCGGCACGGCGATGCCCGCCGAAAGGGGGCGGAAGCGGTGCTCGAATTGCTCGGCGAGGTCCATCCCGCGGATTTCGGGCTTCCGCTTCGACGGCGCGACCGGGATCGTGAAGGCCAACGCCACACCGGCGATCGTGGCGTGGACGCCCGACGCGTGCAGGAACGCCCACGCGGCGAAGCCGATCGGCAGCAGCACGACCCACGCACCCCACGGCGTGCGCGCGAACCAGGCGCGGCCCCGATGCGCGATGACGCCGTAGACCGCGACGAGCACCGCGAAGATCGCGAGAGGGAGCAGGGAGATGTCGCTGGTGTAGAACAGCGCGATGATCGCGATCGCGATGAGGTCGTCGACCACCGCGAGGGTCAGCAGGAAGATGCGCAGCGGACCCGGCAGGTGCGAGCCCACGAGCGCCAGCACCGCCACGGCGAACGCGATGTCGGTCGCCGCGGGGATCGCCCAGCCGGCCAGCAGGCTCGGCTGCGACGAGACCACGGCGACGTAGATCAGCGCGGGCACCGCGACGCCGGCGGCGGCGGCGGTGATCGGCACGATCGCCGTGCTGAAACGGCGGAGGCTCCCCACGACGATCTCGCGCTTGAGCTCGAGACCGACCATGAAGAAGAAGATCGCGAGCAGTCCGTCGGCGGCCCACGCCCCGACGCTCAGCTCGAGGTGCCACGGCTCGTACCCGAAGCGGAAGTCGCGCAGGGCGAAGTACGCGTCCGATGCGGGGGAGTTGGCCCAGATGATCGCGGCGATGGCGGCGATCACCAGCAGCATGCCGCCGACGGACTCGCGGCGGAGCACGGTGGTGACGCGGTGGACTTCGGCGTATCCGGGCCAGCGCGGCGCGCGGACGTCGTTCTCGGTCATGGCATCCATTTCGGGGTCGATCGACACGATCGTCGACCAGACTTCCCGACACGCCTCGACCATTCTACCGGGGCGTGCCTGGGCGAACCGCGAACGCCCACGATCCGGTCGAGCGCCCATGCTCGGGGCGTCCCTTCGGTGGGCGTTCGGCCCGAACGTGGGCGCTTGACCCGGGCGTGGGCGCTCGGCCCGGGCGTGGACGCTCGACCCGGACATGGGCGCTCGGCCCGAACGCGGGCGCTCGGCCCGGGCGTGGGCGCTCGGCGCAGGTCGCGGCGGCGCCGTCAGTCCTCCTCGGCGTTGAAGTTCGACGCGGTGTCGGAGTGGCCGGCCGCGACGCCGTTCGGGGCGTCGGGGATGGTGCCGTCGGCACCGAGGCCGCCGGCCTTGGGCTCGCCGTTTGTCGGCGAAACCTCGACGTCGGCGCCTTCGTAGGAGTCCTCGTCGGCGGCGGCCTGCGAGGGATCGGTGTCGGATGCCATGAGCATGCCCTTCTCGTGATCGATGGCGGGGCGCACGGGCGCCGTCGCCGGGACGGCCGACGCTACCGAGGCCCACCGTGCGCGCGGACCGGCTTGCGGCTCCGCACCGCGTGTGCTGCGCTCCGCCGCGACACCCACGGAAGTCGCCGAACGCCCATGAAACGGTCGAGCGCCCACGTTCGGGACGTCCGAAACGTGGGCGCTCGACCCGATCGTGGGCGCTCGGCGCAGGATGCCCACCGTGGGCGCTCGGCGCAGGATGCCGCGCCCCGGGGCGTCAGGACGGGTCGCCGCCCAGGGGACCCACGGCGGGGATGGGGCCGCCGTCGTCGGCGCCGGTCTTGCGGGCGCGGGCGATCGCGTTGCCGAGGTGGTAGATGACCAGGGCCGCGACCGAGCCGAGCACGATCGCACCGAGCTGGAAGTCGCCCCACTGCATCGTGAACCCGGCGATCGCGAGCACCAGGGCCACCGCTCCGGTGTATTGGTTGACCGGCCGCGAGAAGTCGACGCGGTTGTCGACCCAGATCTTGATGCCGATGATGCCGATGAGGCCGTATAGCGCGGTCGTGACGCCGCCGAGCACCCCGGCCGGGATCGTGTTGAACACCGCCCCGATCTTCGGCGAGAGGCTCAGGACGATCGCGGTGAGACCCGCGACCCAGTACACCGCCGTGGAGTACACCCGCGTCGCTGCCATGACGCCGATGTTCTCGCCGTACGTCGTGGTGCCCGATCCGCCGAACGTGCCGGCGAGGGTCGTGGCGGCACCGTCGGCGATCAGCGCGCGCCCGGTGGAGCGGTTGGCCGTGGCATCCGTCATCGCCGCCACACCCCGCACGTGGCCGACGTTCTCGGCCACGAGCACGAGCACGACGGGGAGGAACATCGCGATGACCGACCACGTCTGCGGCGACGCGAAGTCGGCGACCGCGAACGTGGGCCACCCGACCCACGGGGCGGCCTCGACCTTCGCGAAGTCGATGAGCTGCTCGCCCGTGACCGCCTGGATCAGCACCGTGGCGACGTAGCCGACGATGACACCGAGGAAGATCGAGATGCGCCCGAGGAACCCGCGGAACAGCACGCTGAACAGGATCACCGCGACGAGCGTGATCGTGCCGGGCAGGGGCTGCAGCTGGAAGTTCGACCACGCGACCGGGGCGAGGTTGAAGCCGATCAGCGCGACGATCGCGCCCGCGACGACCGGGGGCATGACCCGGTCGACCCAGCCGAGCCCGACGAACTGCACGAGGAACCCGATGGCCATGAGCAGGATGCCGACGGCCACGATGCCCGCGAGGGCGGAGCCCATCCCCGCGGTCGCGGTGGCGGCGGTCACCGGCGCGATGAACGCGAACGACGACCCGAGGTAGCTGGGGAGGCGGTTGCGGGTGACGAGGAGGAACAGGAGCGTCCCGACGCCCGAGAACAGCAGCGTCGTGGACACCGGGAACCCGGTGAGCACGGGCACGAGGAACGTGGCGCCGAACATCGCGATGACGTGCTGCATCCCGATCGCGATCGTCGCACCCCAGTTGAGGCGCTCGCCCGGGGCGACGACCGCGCCCGGGGCGACGGTGCGCCCGTTCCCGTGCAGCTTCCAACGGAACATGTGTCTCCTCGAGGGGGTGATGTCGCCCAGATCACGTGATCTCGGCGAGAGTACGGCTTATCGCACGTCGTGACGCGTACGTTCGGCCAGATCACGTGATCTGGCGCACCCCGGTGCACCCGGGTGCACCCGGGTCAGGACGTCAGGCGGGCGAGTAGCTCGGCGTAGCGGGCGCGGGTGCGCGTCACGATGTCGTCGGGGAGGGCGGGGGGCACGCCCTGCTTGTCCCAGTTCGCGGCGAGCCAGTCGCGCACGATCTGCTTGTCGAAGCTCGCCATGCGCGCGGCGGGGGTCGTGCCGGTGCGCCAGGCCTCGGCATCCCAGTACCGCGACGAGTCCGAGGTCAGCACCTCGTCGGCGAGCGTCAGGACACCCGCCGCGTCGAAGCCGAATTCGAACTTGGTGTCGGCGAGGATGAGCCCGCGCTCCTCGGCCGTCGCGGCGGCGCGGCGGTAGATCTCCAGCGACGCATCGCGCAGCGCGGCGGCGGTTTCTGCGCCGACGAGCTCGACGGAGCGCTCGTACGTGATGTTCTCGTCGTGCTCACCCATCGGCGCCTTATAGGCCGGGGTGTACAACGGCTCGGGCAGGCGGTCGCCGTCGCCGAGGCCATCGGGCAGGGGGATGCCGCACACCGTGCGCGTCGCCTGGTATTCGGCCCAGCCCGACCCGGTGAGGTAGCCGCGCACGACGCACTCGATCGGCTGCATGTCGAGCGACCGCACGAGCATGGCGCGTCCGCGCACGGCATCCGGGATCAGCTCTCTCGTCTCGTCGCCCTCGAGCACGTGGTCGGCGGCCAGGTGATTCGGGATGCCACGACCCCCGTCGGCACCGGCGAGCCGGTCGAACCACCACAGGCTCAGTGTCGTCAGCAGCACGCCCTTGTCGGGGATGCCGGGCTCGAGGACGTGGTCGAAGGCGCTGACCCGGTCGCTCGCGACGACGAGCAGGTGCGCGGGAGCGGCTCCGTCGGCGGTGTCGGCGGGGACGTAGAGGTCGCGGACCTTGCCCGAGTAGACGTGGCGCCAGCCGTCGAGCGCGAGAGGGGGAGCGGGGTTCACCCGCTCATTATCGCGGGTCGTCCGTGGCCCCGATGGCCGCGTGGGCGGAGATTTTGCCATATCGCCGCGCCCCGCGCCCGCCCCCCTGTGTCGCGGGGACGTCTCGCTACCGTTGAAGGATGACCGAGGCGAAACCCGACACCGAGGTATCCATAGACCCGCACGCCGGCAGCTCCCACCGCACCCTGCGCGGCTGGGTGTTCTGGCCCGCCGCCGCGATCGCGCTCGCGTTCATCGCGTTCGCCCTGATCTTCCCGTCCGCCGCCGAGGCGGCCTTCGGCACGTTGCAGACGGCGATCGTGTCGGCGTTCAACTGGTACTACGTGCTCATCGCCGCCTTCTTCGTGGTGTTCGCGCTCACCATGGGGTTCAGTCGTTTCGGGCGGATCAAGCTCGGCAGCGACGACGACGAGCCCGAGTTCTCGACGATGTCGTGGTTCGCGCTTCTGTTCGCCGCGGGCATGGGCATCGGCCTGGTCTTCTACGGCGTCAGCGAACCGCTCAGCCACTTCGCGTCGCCGCGTCCCGGCGTGGAGGGCACCCCGACGCAGCTCGCGCAGCAGGCGATGTCGCAGACGTTCCTGCACTGGGGCGTGCACGCGTGGTCGATCTACGTCGTGATCGGCCTCGCCCTGGCCTACGCCTTCCACCGTCGCAAGCGCCCGCGCACGATCCGCTGGGCGCTGGAGCCGATCCTCGGCGCGCGTCTGGTGCAGGGCGGGTGGGGCAACGCGATCGACGTTGCGGCGCTCGTCGGCACACTCTTCGGTGTCGCCACCTCGCTGGGCCTCGGCGTCATCCAGATCAGCGCCGGCCTCGACTTCCTCAACGTCGTCGAGCCGTCGATCATCAGCCAGGCAATTCTCATCGGCATCATCACGGGCTTCGTGCTGTTCTCGGTGCTCTCGGGCGTCGGTCGCGGGATGAAGTGGCTGTCGAACATCAACCTCGTCCTCGCGGGCGTCCTGATGCTGTACCTGCTGTTCGCCGGCCCCACCGAGTTCCTGCTGCGCGACGTCGTGCAGTCGATCGGCAACTACATCCAGAACTTCGTCGGACTCTCGTTCACCGTGAGCGCCTACACCGGCGACGCGGGCGTCGCGTGGCAGGGGGCGTGGACGGCGTTCTACTGGGGCTGGTGGATCTCGTGGGCGCCCTTCGTGGGCATCTTCATCGCGCGCATCTCGCGCGGTCGCACGGTGCGCGAGTTCGTCACCGGCGTGATCCTCGTTCCCACGCTCGTCGGCATCCTGTGGTTCACCGTGCTCGGCGGATCGGCGATCTACGCGGAGCTGACCGGTTCGGCCTCCTTCATCGGTGAGGACGGCACGGTCGACGTGTCGACGGCGCTGTTCCAGATGCTCGAGACGGTGCCCGGCTCGGTGTTCCTCACGATCGGGTTCCTGATCCTCATCGGGATCTTCTTCGTCACCTCGGCCGACTCCGGCGCGCTCGTCATGAGCATGATCGCCACGGGCGGCGACGAGGAGCCGAAGCGCTGGGTCCGCGTGTTCTTCACCATCGCCACCGCCGTGATCGCGTTCGCGCTCCTCGTGGCGGGCGGTCTCTCGGCGCTGCAGACCGCGGCCATCAGCATCGCGCTGCCGTTCAGCCTCGTGCTGCTCGCGATCTGCTGGGCGACGGTCGTGGCGTTCCGTCGAGAGCTCAAGGCGTACGACAAGGTCGAGCGGGCGCAGCTGCGCGATCAGATCGGCGAGCACTACGGGCTCGAGGTCGAGGAGGCGAACCAACGCGGCATCTTCGGTCTCCCCGCGTGGGGGAAGCGCCGCCGCGCCGTGTCTGCCGACGCCGAGCACGACGCGCCGATGCCGTAACCGACCAGCCCTCTGCTGAATGTCCAAGACACGCGGATGACCCGCGTGTCTTGGACATTCGTCGTTAACCCGACCGGCACCGCCACGGGCCCCTCCCTGCTGTATAGTCCATGTGGACTAGTCGACACGGACCAAGGAGGGGTGGATGCCGGAGCCCACACGACTCACGCCGCTCGCGGTCATGCTGCTCGCGACGCTGCGCGAGGGCGACATGCATCCGTACGAGATCATGCGTCTCTTGCGCGACCGGGGCGACGACCGCCTCGTGCCGCTGCAGAAGGGCACGATTTACCACACGATCGGGCGTCTCGAACGCGAGAACCTGATCGCCGAGGTTGGCGTCGACCGCGACGGAAACCGCCCCGAACGCACGACGTACACGCTGCTCGACGCCGGGCGCGAGGCCGTGGACGCCTGGGTGCGCGCCGAACTGCCGCAGATCGACCGGCCCGGTGACTTCCGGGTCGCGCTCGCCGAAGCGCACAACCTCGAGCGCGACGAGGTCGTCGCCCTCCTCGACCGGCGGCGGGATCTGCTCGTCGCCTCCCGCGACGTCCACCGTGCGGGACTGGCCCGCGCGGGGGACCGAGCGGTTCCGCGCCAGTACATGATCGAGGTCGAACGGCAGGCCGCTCTCCTCGACGCCGAACTCGCCTGGCAGGACTCCCTGCGCACGGCCCTGGTCGACGGCACCCTCCCGTGGTCCGTCGACGAACCCTCCGACCACCTCGAACGACTCCGCGCCTCGAAGGAGACCCTCGCATGACCGATTCCCGCGCCGCTTCCGCGGCATCCGCTCCGCCCGAACGCAGCCCGTGGCCGGCCCTCTGGGCCCTGGTCATCGGCTTCTTCATGATCCTGGTCGACACCACGATCGTCTCGGTGGCCAACCCCGCCATCAAGGCGGCGCTGGACCCGTCGACCAACAATCTCGACAACGTCGTGTGGGTCACCAGCGCCTACCTGCTGACCTACGCCGTGCCGCTGCTGGTCACCGGACGCCTGGGCGACCGCTTCGGCCCCAAGAACATCTACCTCGTGGGTCTGGCGATCTTCACCCTCGCCTCGCTCGCGTGCGGTCTCGCCTCGTCGCTCGAGGTGCTCATCATCGCCCGTGCCGTGCAGGGGCTCGGCGCCGCGCTCATGACGCCGCAGACCATGGCCGTCATCACCCGCACCTTCCCGCCCCAGCGCCGCGGTGCGGCCATGGGGCTGTGGGGCGCGACCGCGGGTGTCGCCACTCTCGTGGGCCCGCTCGCGGGCGGCCTGCTCGTGGACGGCCTCGGGTGGGAGTGGATCTTCTTCATCAACATCCCCGTCGGGATCATCGGCTTCATCGCCGCCGTCGTGCTCGTGCCGCAGCTGCCGAAGACGTCCCACAAGTTCGACCTCGTCGGCGTGGCCCTGAGCGCCGTCGGTCTGTTCCTCATCGTGTTCGGTCTGCAGGAGGGCGAGCACTTCGACTGGGCCCCGTGGATCTGGGCGATGGTCGCGGCGGGTGTCGCCGTCATGGCCCTGTTCATCTGGACCCAGGCGCGCAGCAAGACCGAGCCCCTGGTGCCGCTGGAGCTGTTCCGCGAGCGCAACTTCTCGATCGCCAACATCGCGATCGCGGCGGTCGGCTTCACCGTGACGAGCATGGCCCTGCCGCAGATGTTCTATCTGCAGCTCGCGCGCGGCCTCACCCCGACCGAGTCGGCACTCCTGCTCATCCCGCTCGCGATTCTCTCGGGTGTTCTGGCCCCGTTCGCGGGGAAGCTCCTCGACCGCACCGATCCACGGTTCCTCCTCGTCCCCGGACTCCTGCTGGTGGGTGGCGCCCTCGCGCTCTACGCGGCGCTCGTCTTCGGCGACGCGCCGATCTGGGCCTTCCTGATCCCCGCCGCCCTCATGGGCGTCGGCAATGCCGGCATGTGGGGGCCGCTGGCGACGACCGCCACTCGCAACCTGCCCCCGCGGCAGGCCGGTGCCGGTGCGGGCATCTACAACACCACCCGGACCGTCGGTTCGGTGATCGGCTCGGCATCCATCGCCGCGTTCATGCAGGCGCGGCTCGAGGCCAACCTGCCGGGGGCGGGGGATGCCGCCGAGAGCTTCGGCTCCGGAACCCTTCCGCCGCAGATCGTCGAGGGGTTCTCCACGGCCATGGGCCAGGCGCTGTTCCTGCCCATCGGTGTGATCCTGATCGGGCTGGTCGCGGTGCTGTTCATGCGTCGCCCCGCGATGCTGCGTCCCCACGGCGCGCCCCCCGCCG